>CAYYBV010000039.1:0-12370 GCA_964469675.1 uncultured Verrucomicrobiota bacterium | reverse complement strand
TGTTAATGAGGGAGCGAAAATTGCGTTACTTAAATCACCCAGACTCGCGGAGGATGACAGAGGAAACGAGAGATGGTTTCCTGTACTTACGAATCTTATAAACACAGCGAAGTACGGAGGGTTGAAATATCACGCTATGATAAGTCTTAGACGGTTTGGCAAATCAAATATCTCTGGAGATGTTGCCAGATACCTTCTTGAATTTGGGTCGGATAGCACACAAAACCAAGATCTAAGAAGGTTGGCGATGGAGAGTTTACGTGGTTTTAAAGGGGGTGAAGTATCAAGAGGCCTTGCTGATATTGCCTTAAAAGGTTCTCCTTTGTTTCGCGAGGGCGACTTCAAGGATATAAAGCTTCTAATTACCAAATTACGTGATGCAAAAGATCCGGCGTCGCTCTATCTTTGGGAGCGTTTTCCTGCTCCCGCGAAACAAAAGCTGAAACAATATAACGATGCTTTGCCTGTAGACAAGAGCATTCAAAATGCTTTGATAAACGAGTTAAACCAAATCATTCTCGGCGATAATATCTATGATGTGGATAGTTTCAGGCAGGTGGCATTATCGAAGCGAACCCAAAAACTTATACTTTTCCGACGCCAACTGGAAAGAGACAGCCTCGTTTGTCTAAACCGGTATCTCATAGAAGAAGCTTACCCGCATGAAATCACGGATTTAAAATCTGAGGATCAATCTCTACGATTAAAATCTATATGTGCTCTTCAATATGTTGATAACAAACTTTACACAACTATTATGAAAGAAATCGAGACTTCCGAACCTAGTTTGTTCGTGCTTGTTAAAGAAGCTAATCAAGATACTCCGAAATCCGTTGAGCGCAGAACAAAGCCGAAGCTTTTGACCCATGAACAAGAGAATGATCTGCGGGCTAAATTAGAATCGGGAAATGAAAAAGTTTCTTTTTCAGCAATCCAGGCTCTTTCTAACGGGACCGAATCTGATACAATAGAAAAATTGATGCTATATTATGAGGGAGCATCTATCAAAACTAAAGGTGAAATAGCATTGTCTTTGTCAAAAATAGCCAAGCATCAACCCGCACAAAGAGAGTTAATTGGCGAATTTCTTAAACGTGCTAAGAACGAAGAAACAAATGAATTGCTTTGTTGCGTTATAGAAAAGTTTATCGGAGACGTGCCAAAGCCAACAACAAATCAAACCGTAGCAGGGGTTCAGCAAATTCCGGGTTCGGGAAAGACGAATGAGGGGGGAACCGGTGCTGACCTTCCCCCCTAAAACTTGAGTATATTCAAAGCGAGTCCTCTGGTCTATAAGGAAGAAAAGGAGGGTACGCTATGCGCGGGAAGACGTTCAGCGAAGAGCAGATCATCGGGATACTGAAAGAAGCGGAAGCGGGGATGCTTTTGGCGGACCTATTACGTAAGCATGGTATTTGCACAGGGACATTCTATCGTTGGAAGGCAAAATATGGAGGGATGGAGGTCAGCGACGCCAAGAAGCTTAAGGCTTTGGAAGATGAGAACCGGCGGCTGAAAAGGCTGGTAGCCGATCAGGCCCTGGATATCCAGATTCTAAAGGATATGTCATCCCGAAAATGGTGACGCCCACGGCGCGGCGGGAGGCGGCGACGTGGGCAAGCCAGGCATACGAGGTCAGCATTCGTCGTAGCTGTGGGCTATCGGGGCTACAAGCAGGGAGCTATTACTATCGAGCTGTACCAGCTGATGATGGGCCGTTGAGAGAGGCGATCAGCCAGCTGGCACGGAAGCGGCGACGATGGGGCTGCCCACGGATCATCGTGGGATTGCGTCGAGGCGGCTGGCGAGACAATCACAAGCGGATTGAGCGAATTTATCGGGAAAAAAAACTTCAGGTTCGTCGCCGGCGACGCAAACGGGTATGCGGGGAGGCGCGGGAACCGTTAATCCAGCCGAGCCGTCCAAACCAGGTTTGGGCAATGGATTTTATGGGAGATCCGGCTTTTGAATATAGTGGATGCCTACAGCCGGGAATGCCTGCGGATCGAAGCAGACACCTCGTTACCGGGTGCCAGGGTAGTACGCGTGCTGGAGGAGCTACGGACCAGCCGTGGCTTGCCGGAACAGATCATGACGGATAATGGGCCGGAATTCACCGGACGGGCCATGGATGCATGGGCGTATGAACGGGAAGTGAAATTACATTTCATCGAGCCGGGGAAACCCATGCAGAATGGCTATGTCGAAAGTTTCAACGGCAAGTTTCGTGATGAATGTCTGAATGAAAACTGGTTCATTGATCTGTCGGATGTCCGGCAGGTCACGGAAGATTATCGGGTGGACTACAATGAGGAAAGACCGCATCGCTCACTGGGCAACCTCACGCCGTCGGAATACATTGCCAAGCTGGATTTGCCCACAGCCACAGCTGTGGGTCGCTCCGGCGGGTCCATGGATAGCTCCTTGCCGAAGGAAACAGAAATGGTAATAATGCAGTCAACAACCGACCATGACTCTCTTTGATGTTGTTCATGTCAAAGGGGGAAGGTCAACATGGGTTGCCAAAGACAGGTGTTTGTGATACGTTCCTTGAGTCAGGGAGCTGTATGCTGCGGAAGCACGGATAATCACATGGAAAATAACAACCAACCGGATAAAAACCCCATTCCGCGGAAGCCGGATGATGATCGCACTAAAAATGTGATGCGTAATATGGGCTTATGGCTCCTGTTGCCTATCTTGCTCCTGTTTGTTTTTAACTTTTTTCAGAACGGGCGCGAGGCAGTTGAGGCCATCCAGTACAATCCGAACTTCGTAAGCCTGGTGGAAAATAAAAAAATCCGCAAATGCGAGATTGTTACCGAGCTTTCCGGCGCCCAGTTTATTCGTGGCGACATGACCGACATCGACGCGAAGTCCGGCAAGAGCCGGAAGTTTAAAGTTGATATTGTGGTTACTGACGGGTTGCCGGACTGGCTGATGAAAAACGGAGTGAATTTTTCGTTCAGCCGGCAGCGAGTTGATTTTTGGCAAATCCTGCAGGGCGCCCTGCCGTTTCTCCTCGTGCTGGGGCTTTTGTATTTCCTGATCATGCGCCAAATCAAATCGGTCGGTCATGGTGCAATGAGTTTTGGTAAAAGCCGCGCCCGTCTGCTGGCGCGGGATCACAATAAAATTACTTTTGCGGAAGTGGCCGGGGTGGAGGAGGCCAAGGAAGAAGTTGAGGAAATCGTCGAGTTTCTCAAAGACCCCAAAAAATTCCAGACTTTGGGCGGCCATATGCCCAAGGGTGTCCTGCTGATGGGGCCGCCGGGCACCGGCAAAACACTTTTGGCCAAGGCCATAGCCGGTGAAGCTGATGTGCCGTTCTTCAGCATCAGCGGTTCGGATTTTGTTGAAATGTTTGTCGGTGTCGGGGCCTCCCGCGTGCGGGACATGTTTGAACAGGGCAAGAAGAGCGCGCCTTGCATAATTTTTATTGACGAAATTGATGCCGTCGGCCGCAGCCGGTTCAGCGGGATTGGCGGCGGACATGACGAGCGTGAGCAGACCCTGAACGCCCTGCTGGTCGAAATGGATGGTTTTGAAACCCAGGCGGGTGTGATCATCATTGCGGCGACCAACCGGCCGGACGTGCTGGACCCCGCACTGTTGCGTCCGGGCAGGTTCGACCGTCAGATTGTTATTGACCTGCCGATCCTGGAAGGGCGCGAGGAAATTTTGAAAATCCATGCCAAAAAGGTTGCGCTAGGCAAGGATGTGGACCTTAAGCGTCTGGCTCGTGGAACTTCCGGATGCTCCGGCGCGGATTTGGCCAACCTAATTAACGAAGCGGCGCTGCTGGCCTCGCGCCATGGTAAAAAAGCGGTGGATATGCATGATCTGGAGGAGGCGCGCGATAAGGTGCGCTGGGGTCGTGAACGGCGGAGCCGGGTGCTGGATGAGGAAACCAAGCGACTGACCGCCTACCATGAGTCGGGCCATGCTCTGGTGCTGCAATTGGTGGCCAAGAGCGAGCCACTGCATAAAATCACCATCATTCCACGCGGCACAGCTTATCTGGGCGCGACCATGCAGTTGCCCGAGAAAGATCATTATACCGAAAGCCTGATTAAGCTTAAAGGCATGCTTTGTGGACTCATGGGTGGTCGTGCCGCCGAGGAGCTGGTCCTTAAAGATATCACCACCGGTGCCGGTAACGATTTGAAGCAGGCCACGCACTTGGCGCGGCTCATGGTCTGTAATTGGGGCATGAGCGCAACCTTGGGGCCTCAAACATTCGGCGCCCAGGAAGAGCTGTTGTTCCTGGGGCGGGAGGTTGCCCGCAATCAGGATTTTAGCGAGGAAACAGCCCGGCGTATTGACATTGAGGTTGCCAGGCTGTTGCGCGAAGCTTATCAGCAGGCAATGGATATTCTCGAGCAGAACCGCGACAAGCTTGATATGATTGCCCGACTGTTGCTCGAGCGCGAAACGCTGGATGGCCGCGATATTGAGGAAATTACCAGGCATGGGCGTATTCTGAAAGACACCGAACGCGCGCCGGCGGGCGAAGCGCCAGCGCCAGAAGCACCATCGCCGATGATTGCATTAAAGCCGCAAGAAATAGAAAGTTCGGAAACCCAGGCCGCGGCCGCGCCAATCAATTAAAATGGTGGGTATGCATGCGCTCGATGATAAGGACCATTTGGCAGGCGAATTGATTTGGCAATGTCGGCATAGAGCGTTCCGGCCTGCCGAGCGTCCACTGATCATGGGCATTCTGAATGTGACGCCGGATTCACTTTCAGATGGTGGCCGGTATTGTGATAAGAACTCTGCGGTGGCGCACGGGCTGCAGATGGCTTTGGACGGTGCCGATATCATTGACATTGGCGGGGAATCAACGCGGCCGGGGGCCATGCCGGTTTCTCTGGATAATGAGTTGGAGCGCGTTGTTCCCGTGGTCGAAGCGCTTTGCCGTAGAGAAGATATTGTAATTTCTGTGGATACGATGAAGAGCGCGGTGGCCGAGCGTGCGTTGGCTGCCGGCGCGCATATCATCAATGATGTGTCTGCCCTGGAAGCTGATCCGCGCATGGCCGACGTAATCAAGAGTTATGGCGCTGGTGTTATTTTAATGCACAAGCGCGGCGCCCCGCGCACCATGCAGGCGCAGGCAATGTATACTGATGTGGTCCGGGAGGTATGCGACTATTTGATTGCGCGTGTGAGTTATGCGGAAGGATTAGGTCTGGACCGGCCGACGCTGGCAATTGATCCCGGAATTGGTTTTAGTAAAACAGCCGGGCACAACATATCCCTGCTGGCCCATTTAAGCGCTTTGCAAGCTTGTGGGCGACCAATTGTAGTGGGGCTTTCGCGTAAGACGTTTATCGGGCAGTTGACGGGGCGGGGCGTGGCGGAGCGGGACGCCGGCACGCTGGGCGCGCTTGCTTTTTGCCTAGGCGAAGGTGCCCAGATTTTACGCGTGCATGACGTGCAAGCGGTTCGCGATGTGGTCCAGGTGCTGGGCGCATTACGGAAGGAGAAATATCGTGTGGAGCCGCGTTGATTTTCCGGGCTTGAATGGCTGGGTTGAAATCTTGTGCCTGGCAGTGGTTTTTTATTACCTGTTCTTTTTCCTCAAGGGCACGCGGGGCGCACCGGTGCTAACCGGCCTAGTGCTGCTGTTCATTGTGCTCATCATGTTGACTAACCTGATTCACCTGGACACCTTAAATTGGCTGCTGGGACGTTTTTCTGTATATTTGGCCGTGGCGGTGCTGATTATTTTTCAGCCGGAAATTAGGCGCGCGCTGGCCGAGCTGGGCAAACAGCATTTGTTCGGCAATGCGTTTAACAATGTGACCTTGGTGGACCATGTTGTCCAGGCGGTGGGTTACCTGGCGCAAGGCAAGATCGGGGCCCTGATTGCCATCGAGCAGGCCATCGGCACTCGCCAGATCCAGGAGACTGGCATTAAGCTGGATTGTGCGGTGACGCCGGAGCTGCTTGCTGGTATTTTTGTGCCCCACGCGCCCCTCCATGATGGGGGTGTGATCATTGCCGGTAACAGGATTGTGGCGGCACGGTGCATGTTTCCCCTGTCCGAAAAAAATGATTTGGACCATGGCCTTGGCACACGTCATCGGGCGGCTTTGGGGTTGAGCGATGAGACGGATGCCGTGGTAATCGCAGTTTCGGAAGAAACCGGCATGATTTCGGTTGGCCACACTGGGCGTTTGATTCGAAATTTTGACGAAAATCGCTTGCGTCATTTTCTTTCCGGCTTGTTGTTGCATACAAGCACCAAGGAACACCGGAGTGTGAGCCTAACTCGCCATGCGCGCCGGGCATTGCTTTGGGTTCAGCGCTGGCCGTGGTGGGGTGACAAGCTTAAGTAAGGATTGTATGCAAGTGTTTTTATTACATAATCCGGGTATTAAAATTCTAGCCCTGCTGGCGGCAGTCGTCTCCTGGTTGGCGATACAGGAAACCATCAGCTTTGAGGTGGTCCTTTCGGATATCCCTCTGGAAATTCGTGGTGAACAGGGCTGGGCCGTGTTGCACCAGTCGGCCCACGCCGTCCGGGTGAGATTCAAGGGGGCACAGGATGACATCGGGCAGATTGATCCGGGACAGATCAGGGTAATTGTAAACTTACGCACGAATGTCATCGCCGGATCGGGTGAAATCGGCGTGCCGCTTTCCGCGATTAAAGCCCCGCGCAATGTGCGCCCGATCAGCGTGGAACCATCCCGCGTGCAGGTGAGTCTGGATCGTGAGCAAGTCAAGAAAGTGCCTGTGTTGAGCCGTCCGGTTGGCAAGCCTTTTGCCGGAGAAGTGGATGCGCTGATCTGTGATCCGGCCTTTGTGACCTTGCGGGGGCCGGCCCAACATTTGCGGCAAACGGAATGGGTATATACCGAATCCGTTGACGTGGAAGGGCGCGTTGAGGGTTTTACAAAGCGCTGCCGCGTGCTGATGCCCAGTGATAACTGGACGCCAGTCATTGAACCGCCGGAAGTGCAAGTCAGCGTGATGATGTCGGAGCGGACCGAAACCGTAGAATGGGATAATGTGCCGGTTTCGGTTGTCGTCAAGCCGCAGGCGTTGTGGAAGGTCGATGTCCTGCCGCCCAAAGTGCGCGTAGTGCTGACCGGTGTGGCGGAAACATTGGATGCTTTGCAGGTTGTGGCGCCGAAAGCGTTTGTAGAATGTCTGGAACTGGATCCCTCGTTAATCTATGATCTCCCGGTACAGGTGTTTTTGCCGTTGGGCAAGGCTATATCGGCCGAAGTTGAGCCACATACCGTGCGGGTCGTGGTATCCAAGCCATGACCTGGCTGTGAATAAATTGGAGTTTTACGCATGGCACAAGCAAGTCAAGAACGGCGAGCGGGGATTCGCGAGCTGGCGGGAATCGGGGTGCTGACTATTAGTGCGTTAATGATGCTGGCACTGGTATCCTATGACCCGGGAGATATTTTTGTTCTTCAGGCGCCGCCCAATGACCCACCCTTTAATTTTATCGGGCCAGTTGGGGCCTGGTTCGCTTTCTTGGTGCTTATGATATTCGGCGATGGCGCCTGGTTGACGCCGCTTGGGTGTATTTTGATTGGGCTTTTACTCCTGTTTCGACCGGACGAACGGATTGGATGGCGTTTGCTGTGGATTTTAGTTTTTCTGCTGGCCCTGAGCGGTTTGCTGGCCTTGCATCCGGGGGGGTGGGGACGGCTGGATGCCAGATTTAATATTGCGGGTGTCACCGGTGGGGTTGCGGGGTGGTTGATTGCCGAACGGTGGTTGGCTGGATGGCTTGGCCAGGCCGGTGCCACGATCCTGTTGATCGGATTATTGCTGGTCGGACTTATCCTATGCGTTGGTTTTCAGCGCATGACTGCGTTTGGCCGTATCCTAGCGGAGCAGTTCCGTAGTCTGCGCGCCAGGTTGGTGGTGTTTATGACGGCCCGCCGTGATCGTCTCGAAATCATTGCCCGTGAAGAGCGTGACCTTGCCCGCCAGATTGCGCTTAAGGAAAAGGCCGTGCGTAAAGTCGTTCGTCCGGTCAAGGAATTTCCTGCTGAACCGGTGACGGTCGTTACACCACCCGCCATAATTACATCGCCGGAGACGGATGCGTCCGGTGAAAAGAACATTTTGCCGGCCGTTGTTTCGGGGAAAGCCGTGGGCCGGGTAGCCAAGCCGGACAAGCTGGCCAAGTCCAGCCGAACACCGGCGGATCATTATGAATTGCCGCCGATCAGTCTTCTGAAACCAATTTCTGCATCTGGGGATCGTAATATTGAAAGTGATTTTCAAACAACTGCTAAAATCCTTCAGGAAACGCTGGCTGATTTTGGCATCGAGTGCGAAGTGGTTAATTATAAGCAAGGTCCGGTAGTTACGCAGTACGAGCTAAAGCCGGCAGCCGGGGTGCGCGTGGAGCGGATTACCCAGCTCAGCAACAACCTGGCTTTGACTTTGAAAGCCACCAGCGTAAGGGTTCAGGCGCCAATTCCGGGGAAAGGCGTGGTTGGGATCGAGGTGCCGAATTCGAGCGCCACCAAGGTATATTTGCGTGAAATTCTGGAAGGTAATGCCTGGACAAACATGCGTTGCGCCATTCCGCTGGTCCTTGGCAAGGATGTGGCCGGCAATGACCTGGTAGCCGATTTGGCGGCTATGCCGCATTTGTTGATTGCCGGTGCCACAGGATCGGGCAAAACAGTTTGCATGAATTCAATTTTGGCCGGCATAATGATGGCGCGAACCCCCGCCGAGCTCAAACTTATGCTGGTAGACCCGAAGCGTGTCGAATTTGCCAGTTATACTAATTTGCCCCATTTGGTGGCGCCGGTTATTGTCGAGTCCAAACGGGTGCCACTGGGTCTACATTGGGCGATCAGTGAAATGGAAAATAGATATAAATTGTTTGCCAAGGTCGGTGTCCGTAATATTCAAGGATTCAACAGTCGGCCAATGGAACAAAATTTGCCGGCAGCTGAAATCCTAGGCGAGGAGGATCCGGCTAATCGTTTGCCTGACCGTATTCCCTACATTGTGATTGTTATTGACGAACTTGCGGATCTGATGCTTGTGGCGCAGGCTGATGTGGAAAATGCCATTGCCCGCCTGGCCCAGATGTCGCGGGCCGTTGGTATCCACATGATTCTGGCCACCCAGCGGCCGTCGGTTAATGTGATTACCGGCACGATCAAAGCCAATTTCCCGGCGCGCATTTCATTTCAGGTGGCCCAGAAAGTTGACAGCCGCACGATCCTTGACACGAGTGGGGCGGATAAATTGCTGGGTCGCGGCGATATGCTCATCCTGCCGCCAGGTTCCAGTAAGTTGATCCGTGCGCAAGGTGCCATGACTACGGACGACGATATTACCGCGATTGTGGAATTCTGGCGCAAGCAAGGGGAGCCGAGCTATGAAATGAAGCTTAAGGCAAGTATTGAGAGCGCCGCGCCGGTGCCGGACCTTGATAACGAAGGTGTGGACGAGGAAATGTTGCAGTCGGCCATTGCCGTTATTCGCGAAACCCAAAGGGCTTCCGTCTCGCTCCTGCAGCGTCGGCTAAAAATCGGTTACAACCGTGCCGGCCGTCTCATGGATCAGCTAGAAAGCAAAGGCATTGTTGGGCCAGTCCACGGGTCCGACCCGCGCGAGATTTTAATTGACCTTGATGGCGAAATACCCGTCAATACACCCGAGCAGGGAGGTGAAGTGTAATGGAATCCATAGGCCAAATTTTAAAAGCGGCTCGCGAGCGTCGTCAGATATCCATAGCCGATGTGGTTGCGGCAACGAAAATGTCGAGCACTTTTGTGGCGGCGCTTGAGGCGGATAACTTTAACGCACTGGTGGCGCCGGTTTATGCGCGCGGATTTATTAAGCTCTATGCTGTGTGTGTCGGCCTTGATCCGATACCTTTGTTAAAGACTTTTGACTTGTCCGTTCAGGCGGCGCCTGAGTTTGTCCCGTCCCCCCGTAAGACATCGGTGGCCCGCCCGGAAAAGCTGGCGCCCAAGCCTGATACGGCCAAGGCGGGCAGTCCGACGGTATTAGCCAGCGCGCCGGTGTCGATGAGCCGCCGCTCGCCTTCATGGTTGGCATCACTTCGTGCCGGGCAATTGTCAACGTTGAATCAGCTGTTTAGCGTGCGTGCGCGATTATCAAAATTTAAGCTGCCGGGCAAAATGCTCCCGTGTTTTAGATTGCCGGGGATAGTCTGGCGGCGGATGATTATCGTGCTGTTCGGCTTTCTGTTGATCATCGCGGCGAGCCTGGCCTGGGAGTGCGCGCATCGTGGGCCATCGTCCAATCCTGATGCTTGCCGGTGGGTGACGGATCCTCCGGCCCCATATATAGATATGGAAGTTCGCGCGCCGGTTGCTGGGCGTTAAGCACTATTGCCGGCGGATATCGATTCGGCCAAAGCAAGCGCCCAGCACCTGCCCACACATGGGAAACATCGTGTAAAAATGTGTGTGGGATATCAACGTTGCACGCGCCGCAATGCGTGCAGGCAGTTTGGCAGTTGATGTTTGCCGTTGCGCGGATCTACCAGTCAATTCCTTTGCGGCATTTGACGCCGGCATCGAATGGATGCTTGCGCGCTTGGATGATTGACACCAGGTCGGCCTGCTTGATCAGGCGCGGATGGGCGCCGCGGCCGGTAAATACAAGTTCGACAGAGGCCGGTTTTTCCACAACGAGTTGCAGGAGGTCATCCACTGAAATCAGTCCACAGGTAACCGCGCAGTTGGCTTCATCGGCAATAATCAGGGCATAAGTGTTACTGTGCATTGCTTTCCGCAGAGAAGTCAGGCCGCGTCGGGCGGCGGCGACTTCAGTTGCAGTTGGCAGGCATTTTACAAAGTGGCCGCATCCGAATTGCCGTACGGTTATTTCAGGAAAGCGCCGCAAGGCTTTGATTTCATTGAAATTGCCTTTTTTCAGGAATTGGCCCAAATAAACCTTGTAGCCGGCGCCGGCCGCCCGTAGGGCCAGGCCCAGCGCAGCCGTGGTTTTGCCTTTACCGTTGCCGGTATAGATATGGACGTACCCTTGCATGGTATGGCGGTTTATGGAATGATGGTAACTAATGCGGGCCATGCCCGTGACCTAATTATGTTTTTCCATCGGCAGTGTGTTGCCTTGCTTTTTAGACTTTGCTTCCGGCGGAAACCAAATTCGCCACACGGTATTATCGGGTTTCACCCTGCGCTACGCCCGATATATCGCTTACGCGGAAATCTCAGGCATTTGACATTTGGCGTTCCAAGTTGGGTGTTTGATTCGCTTCCTATTGTCGGTCTGTCATCCGTCGTCCGTCCTCTGGCCCTTGGATCAGACTCGAACCGGTGGCTCGCGTTCCGGGAAACGCCGGGTCAATTCCATGACTTGCGCTAATGGCAGCATGCCGTCGGTTGTGCTGGGATGCGTCAGGCATGCGGCGGCAGCGGCGGAACCTATCCGCATGCACTCCATGTAGTCCCATGCCTCATGAATGCCATAGAGCATGCCTGCGCAAAAAGCGTCGCCGGCGCCGGCCGTGCCCTTGATGAAGTCCGGTGGCAAGCGCAGTGATCCACGCGAAAACCGACGGCCGTCGCGCGTGCGCAAGTAGGCGCCCTCCGGCATATGCACAACCGCCAGTTCCATGCGGCCCATCGCAAAAAGGGTTTCCACGGCATCCACGAGTGCGGCCGCATCCAGCTGGCCCTGGGTGTTGCGGATCTTGTGGCCGGTGGTGCGGCCGGTCTCAATTTCGTTTAAAATCAAGTAATCGGTATGGCGCAGGGCTGGCGGCACGATTTTATTGAAACGATCACTGTCTTCGCTGACGACATCCACGCTGGTTTTAATGCCTTCGTTTTGCACCATTTGCAGGAGCCGGGCAGCCACGGTCCCGTATTGTTGGTCCGGTTTATCCATGCCGGCGAGCAGCAGTAGGTAGCCCAGGTGAAAAATACGGCAGGTCAGTTGCGCGAGAGGCACGTGCTCGATGCCGAACTTGGCATTGACGCCATCGCGGTAATAGAAAGAGCGATCGGCGGTGCCCTCTTCCGTCATTACATCAGTATATGCAGTGACGCCGTGTTCCAGCGTTACCAGGCTGGTCATGTCGATCCCCAAGGCGCCGCAGGTATGCCGGATGAATTCACCTGCATTGTCATTGCCGATCAAACCGACGCCGTAAAGCGGGAAAGGCGCTCCCATCCGTGCCAGGTCCACGAGCGTGTTGAAGGCGGCACCACCTGTGCCACGCGTTTCCGCGATAATTTTGCCCAGCATCCCACGGGTGGGAAGCCGGTCAATTGTTTTAACGTTATCCACGATCCAGTTGCCGGCTCCGGCAATACCGTTGCGTTTTTTTATAGGGCTCATGTTGCTCTTAACAAACTTAAGATCA
>CAYYBV010000038.1:0-12441 GCA_964469675.1 uncultured Verrucomicrobiota bacterium | reverse complement strand
TGCGCTGGCGCTGGGCAATGCTCTTGATCAAAAACAGCCCCGATCGAATGCGCTCGTGGATATAAGCTTTCACATCCGGCTTGGTTGCCGCATTTTGCAGCATATCCTTGTATTGCCGGCTGATCAAAAGCCGTGGAATGTGTTCATCGTTCAAGTGCACCTGATAACCAGCCTCGGTTTTTTCCACCACCACATCCGGAATGATATAGGCCGGCGCTTCGACACCGAAGACCCGCCCTGGTTTCGGCTCCAGCGTGGCAATCATCTTGGCCGCCTGGTGCACCTGCTCCAAGGGCACAGCTTGACATTGGGCAATTTCCTTGAACTGCTTATTGCCCAGCTGTTCCAGGTGGTTTTTGACTACGACAGCGGCCAGCGAATCAGCCTGCCCCATTCTTTCCAACTGCAGGAGCAAACATTCTTTGGCATCCCCGGCCCCCACCCCGATAGGATCAAAATCCTGGACAACGACTAGGACGTCGCGAATTTGCGACGCTTCGAATCCGGTAGCAGCGGCCATTTCTTCCACGCTTTGTAGGAGGTAACCGTCATCGTTAATACTGCCGATAATCAACTCCCCGATGTGATGCTCCTTTTCGCTTAAACCCGCCTCACGCAGCTGCTGATGAAGATGCTCCTGAAGGGATATCGGCTTGACTTGGGTATCGAGAAAGAAAGAACGCCGCTTTTCCCGGCCCGGATCACCGTGTTCGGCGGCCAGGTCCTGCATGAAATACTTGCAACCCTCTTCATCAATCCGGGAAAGGATTTCAAAATCGTTCTTGAAGGCAAGCTCCTTGGTGTCGTCCACTTCGCTGACGTCCGGTTCAACCTCAATGCTGACGCTTTTCGGCGTCTTTTCCTCCAGAGTCGGATTGCTCTGAAGTTCCTGCTGAACCAAGGCATGCAATTCCAGTACGGGCGCCTGCAATAGCGCCAGCGACTGCCGCAATTGAGGCGCCAGCACCTGCATCTGGCGCTGCTCCTGGGACATGGCAAGTGATTGGTTAGGCATCCGGTATTTCTTTCTTTCGTTTGATTAAAAATGAGTATACTAATTGCAGTCAAATGCACAAGCATCGAAGTGGCAGGCCGGACGGCAGATGCAAGCCCGGACAACGGCCAAGCAGATCAAAAACGACGGACTTGCTAAAAGAAACGCGGAAGGCGTAACGGGGGCGTGGTTCTCGCTTTGTCCGCCGCCGACGGATCAACGCGACGCAACCGTGGAGCGCATGTCGCCTCGCTGCCTTTGGCGCGGTTCGAAAATGACTCGCCCTTTCCTGATGACATGCGCTACGCTTGCACAAACAAAGCATTAATAACAAAGAACCAGGAAAGATTGTAATGAAAGTTTGCGTATTGGCCAGCGGCAGTTCGGGCAATTGCATCTTTGTGGAATCCGCGACCACCCGGATTTTAATTGATGCGGGCTTAAGCGGCCGCGAAACGGCGCGGCGCCTGGAGATGATTGACGCATCCATTCCTTCAATCCGGGGCATTTGCCTGACCCATGAACACGGTGACCACACGGCGGGCCTGGCAGCTTTGCACACACGCGCAGGCATCCCCTTATACGCCAACGCCGGCACAATCGAGGCAATCCGCAAAGACGATAAACTGCGCAAATTAAAATGGCAGGTCTTCACCACGGGCGCAGATTTTTTCATCGGCGATCTGACAATTTCCCCGTTTTCCGTCTCACACGACGCCTACGAACCGGTTGGCTTTATCGTGACCGCAGGCCAGGTCCGCGCGGGCATTGTCACTGATATTGGGACCAGTACACATCTCGTCCAGGAACGCCTGCGCCACTGCCAGGTCCTGATTATTGAGGCCAACCATGACGAACAGCTATTGACCGACGCCCGGCGGCCGTGGCAGCTTAAACAGCGCATTGCCGGCCGCCAGGGGCATCTTTCCAACCAGCACGCTGCGCAACTAATTGCCGAAATCGCGGACAGCGCCCTTAAGAAAGTTTTTCTTTGTCACCTCAGCCTGGACTGCAACCGCCCGGAGCTGGCGCTCAAAACAACCTGTGATGCTTTGCGCCGCCGCGGGCTAGACCAGGTGCAGGTTAGCCTGACGTATGCGGACCAAATCAGCACAATCTGGGGCGAACACGATGCCCAGAGTGCGCCTGCCGTCAACGGTTAAGCCAAAAATTTAATTGGCATTTGGCAAGGCGCTGCCACCGTGGATACCCGATCAATAATTCGTCGGGCGTTGTTAAATGCAGTTTTGAAAGCATTGATTTTTGGTGTGGACACCCATCCGGTTTTTTGCTAAAGAATGGCCCGTTTAATTGAATAAGCATAATAATCTGCCGATGGTTTAAGGATACGCCATGGGACAACTGGATGGAAAGAAAGCTTTGGTGACAGGCGCGGCGCGCGGTATCGGCCGGGCCATCGCCGAGAAATTGGCCGCGGCGGGTGCAGACGTGGCGGTGTGCGATCTGAAGGTGGACTGGCTGGCGGAAACCGAACAGGCCATACAGTCCCTGGGGCGGCAGGCCTTGACTTTGGCCACGGACGTGGGGCAGGCGCAAAGCGTCCAACAAACGGTAAACGAGACGTTAAAGGCCTTCGGCCGGCTGGACATTCTGATTAACAACGCAGGGATCACACGCGACGGCTTCCTGATAAGGATGTCGGAGGATGATTGGGACCAGGTACTGACCGTCAACCTTAAGGGCGCTTTTTTATTTACAAAGGCCGTGGCCCGGGGCATGATAAAACAGAAATCGGGGGTTATTGTTAATTTAGCTTCGATTATAGGCTTGATTGGAAATGCCGGGCAGTGTAATTATGCGGCTTCAAAGGCCGGGTTAATTGCGCTGACCAAGTCGGCTGCCCGCGAGCTGGCATCGCGTAACATCCGCATCAATGCCGTGGCGCCGGGTTTCATTGAGACCAAAATGACGGCAGCATTGCCGGAAGCAGTTCGCGCAAAAATGCTGGAAGCCATTCCCATGGCGCGATTTGGCGCACCTGATGACGTGGCAAATGTGGTTTTGTTCCTGGCAAGTCCTGCGGCCGCATATATGACCGGCCAGGTTTTAAGTATCAGTGGCGGCATGGTGATGTAACAACAAGGTAGGAGGCTAACACAATGGCACTTGACGAAAAAGTCCGAGACATTATCGTGGAGCAATTGGGCGTGAACCCGGAACAAGTGACCCCGGAAGCGTCATTTATCGAAGATCTGGGAGCAGATTCTCTGGATACCGTTGAATTAGTTATGGCCTTTGAGGAAGAATTCGGCGCGGAGATTCCGGACGAAGAAGCCGAAAAGCTGACCACCGTCGGTGCCGTCGTCAATTATCTGAAGGAAAAAGGATTTGGCGAATAAATGATTATTGATAAAAAGGCCGAGGAACCGGGAACACCGCCTCGGCCTTTTTATCATCACCGCGTATGCGAACATTGCCTATGATCCAATAAAGGGCCAAAGTCTTGATGTTATTATTTTTTACAATTATCAAAGTTAAGGGATCACGTGCATGCGCAAAGTAGTTGTCACCGGAATCGGGATCGTCAGCCCACTGGGTTGCAACATAAAGAATTTTTGGGAACGCAACGTGGCGGGCTTTTCCGGGGTCCGGCGCGTGCAGCAATTCGACGTTTCGCCCTACCCCTCCCAGATTGCCGGCGAAGTAATCGAATTCAATCCTGATAATTTCTTGAGCAAGAAAGATCAGCGCCGCTCGGACCTTTACTGCCACTACGCCATGGCCGCCGCCAAAATGGCCATCGCGGATGCCGGCTTGGAAGCGGCCAAGGAAGATTCCGTTCGCGTGGGCGTTGTGATGGGTTCCGGCATTGGCGGACTGCAATCACTGCAGGTTCAGCACCGGATTCTGATGGAAAAAGGCCCGGCACGTTGCAGCCCATTCATGATCCCGCAAATGATTTGCAACATGGCTGCCGGTCTGATTGCCATTGAGTTTAAATTCAAGGGCCCGAATTACGCGGTTGTCTCCGCCTGCGCCTCGGCCAGCCATGCGCTGGGTGACGCCCTGCGGCTCATTCGGTATGGCGATGCGTATGTGATGATTTCCGGCGGCTCCGATGCCGGCATCTGCGCCCTGGCATTTTCCGGATTCTGCGCGCTGCGCGCCTTGAGCACGCGCAACGCTGAACCGGCCAAAGCCAGCCGCCCTTTTGACAAGGAGCGTGACGGCTTCGTCATTGGCGAGGGCGCCGGCATTTTAGTGCTCGAGGAATTGGAACACGCCCGCAAGCGGGGCGCCCCAATTTATTGTGAATTTTCCGGCTATGGCGCCACATGTGACGCCTTCCACGAAACCGCGCCGTCCGAAGATGGCGACGGCGCCGCGCGCGCCATGCAACTGGCCGTTCAGGATTCGCGCGCCAATATCGCTGACGTTGATTATATTAACGCCCATGGCACCAGCACCACACTTAACGACCGCTGCGAAACCAGGGCCATTAAACTAGCCCTGGGCGAGCCCAAAGCCCGACGGGTCATGATCAGCTCGACCAAATCCATGACCGGCCACCTGTTGGGTGCAGCCGGCGCCGTGGAAGCCGCCGTCTGCGCCCTGGCAATCAAGCATGGCATTGTGCCGCCGACCATCAATTACACAACACCGGATCCGGAATGCGATCTGGACTATGTCCCCAACACGGCGCGCGCAAAGAAAATTCAGATGGCCTTGAGCAATTCGCTGGGCTTCGGCGGACACAACGCCACACTGGCTTTTCGGCCCATCTGATGGCCAGAATTCAGAAGTTAGAATTCAGGAGTCAGAATTAAAATTCTGTCTTCCGGATGTTCTGAATTCTGGCTTCTGGCTTCTTGCGAGCAGTTATGCAAACCCCCTTAAAACCCATTATTTCTTTATGGCAGGCGCTGGCCCTGGCCGTGATGTTCCTGACGGCGGGAGTCTGGCTGGCATCGGCCTTGAGCGTGTTGATCATGAATGGCGCCCACGCCTGGGGCGGCGTAGTCGGCGCCTACCTGATTGAAGAAGGCGCCCAAAAAATAATGCGCCGCTGCCTGCTGGCATTTTCGATTGCCTTCCTGATAATCTTCCTTTGGCGGGCCGGTTGGCGTGGTTGGAAAGATTGCGGATTAAACACAACCGACCCCGACTGGTCCTGGCGCACATGGCAAACTGGCCTGCGGAACGGGCTCACCCTGGGCATCCTGACCATGGGCCTGGTGGGCGCCATAAGCACCCTGGCCAGAATTCATCGCTTGTATTTTCCACCCGAACTTGCCTGTCAGGATTGGATTAAGGCCGTATTTTTTTTGCTGCTATCGGGACTGGTGGTGGGATTTTTCGAGGAAATCTTGGTGCGCGGCATCCTGTTCCGCGTCCTGGCGCGTATCTGGCGCTCCTGGCCGGCGGCCGTATTATCCAGCCTGATCTTTGCCGTGGCCCATTTTATCGAGCCGTCCCAAGAAGCATTTAACGGCACATCTTTCCTGTCCGTGACCCAGGCCGTGTTTATTTCCACCTTCACAATGTTTTACCAGGCTCCCAACCTGGCAATTAAATTCATCAACCTGAGTTTGCTGGGCATTGTTTTGTGTGCGTTTGTGATCCGCACCAAAACCATCTGGTTGAGTGTGGGCGCGCATGTGGGCTGGGTCTGGATGATCAAATTGCACGGATTGATCACAATGTACTATCCGCTGGAAAAAATGGTACTTGAACTGCAGGCGCACAATACACCCCTCATCTCGATCATGGCCGCCCTGCTGCCCTGGCTGGGAAAACGCAATGATTTCACGGACTCGATCATGGCCACGATCATGTTGACCGGCTTGCTGGCCTGGACGGTGATGCGGCAGGCAAATTGTGGCCGCCCCCTGTGCCAGCGACAATGGCCATGCTGGCATGTTGCGCCGGGCGAGGAAACCAGGCTTTCCAAATGGCTGGCGGCCCGATCCCAAACCGAAGCGGTAAGCGACGAACGCGTGCTAAAGACCTATGCGGGCTGCTGCGTGACCGCGCAGGCGGGAATGGTCTTCAAAGAATACCGACCCGTGGCTGGCCAGCGTGGATGGCGCTTCGGTTTCCGGCCATCCCGCACAAGGCGCGCCTTTATAATGGGCCGCCGCCTGCTGGACTGTGGTATTCCCACGCCCACCCCGATTGCCTGGGCAACGCAACGCCGCTGTGGCCTGCGCCGGGCCGACTTTTCGCTCACGGTTGAGTTAAAGCAAACTGAACCGCTGACCGACTGGCTGCGGCACCAGATAACCGACACGGCCATGCGTGCGGGCGTCATGCGCGCTTACGGCCACCTGGCCGCCAAATTCCACCGCCACGGTTTTTTCAATCGTGACCTTAAGCATGAGAACGTATTGTGCGCCAGCACGGACCCCAGGCAGTTATGGGTTGTGGACCTTGATGGCGTGCGCTGGCGTGGCTGGATTACCCGCCGGCGGGCGGCCCGCGACTTGCGGCGCGTAGGCTTATCGCTGGCCACAGCCGGCTGGTCGGGAAAGACGGACTTGGCCGCATTCTTCAACGCCTACAACGCAGCCGTGCCCGCGCGCCTGCGGCGCGAAGGGTTTCCAGAATGAAAATCGAAATCAGCCGCAAAAATATACCACCTGACAATTAGGCAAAATTTTTGCGCTTTTGGGGCGCTGCTTTTGCCGGGGTATCAGGATGTTGGCCGCACGGCCTCACCCAGCACCCTCCGCAAAAGCTGGCCGGTATATGAACGCTCGCAGGCGGCAACTTGTTCAGGCGTGCCGGCCGCAACGATTTCGCCGCCGCCGTCACCGCCTTCCGGTCCCAGATCAATGATGTAATCAGCCGTCTTGATTACATCGACATTATGCTCAATAACCACAACCGTATTGCCGGCATCACTCAAGCGGTGGAGCACGTCTAGCAGTTTCTGGATATCGGCAAAATGCAGGCCGGTAGTCGGCTCATCCAGCAGATACATGGTTCGCCCAGTGGCCTTGCGGCTGAGCTCGGCGGAAAGTTTCAGGCGCTGGGCCTCCCCGCCCGAAAGCGTGGTCGCCGACTGGCCTAGCTGGACATATCCAAGCCCGACTTCCGAAAGCGTCTTGAACTTCTGCTTGAGGGAGGGCACCCGGCCAAAAAAATCAAGAGCCTCATCAATGGTCATGGCCAGCACCTCGGCGATGGATTTACCGGCATAGCGGACTTCCAGCGTTTCAGCGTTATAACGCTGCCCGCGACACTGCTCGCAGGTAACATAGACATCCGGCAAAAAATGCATCTCGATCCGCAAGATCCCGTCGCCACGGCAAGTTTCACAGCGCCCGCCTTTGACGTTAAAACTGTAACGGCCCGGCCCATAACCCCGCACCTTCGATGCGGGCAGGCCGGCAAACAAGGTTCGCAAGATCGTAAAAGCACCCGTGTAAGTTGCCGGGTTGCTGCGGGGCGTGCGGCCGATGGGCGATTGATCAATCACCACCACCTTGTCCAGGCGGTCAATGCCTTTGATGGATCCAAAGCGGCCTGGACGTTCCTTGGCGCCATAAAGCTCGCGGGCGAGGGCCCGCCGCAGAATATCATCCACCAGCGTGCTCTTACCACTGCCGGAAACGCCAGTCACGCAGACAAACAGGCCAAGCGGAATGCTGGCCGTGATGTTTTTTAGATTGTTTTCACAGGCACCGCTGATCACCAGGCGTCCACCGGCCGGCGGCTTGCGCCGGGCAGGTATTTCAATGGCCAGCAGCCGGTTCAGATAACGCGCGGTAAGCGAGTGGGTATCGGCCAACAGCTGCGGCACTGTGCCGGCAAACACAATCTCGCCACCGTGCCGGCCCGCGCCGGGACCCAGGTCCAGAACATAATCCGCCTGGCGGATGGTATCCGCATCGTGTTCAACCACCACCACCGTATTGCCCAAATCGCGCAAGTTTTTCAATGTTCTGATCAGGCGTTCGTTGTCGCGATGATGCAAACCGATGCTGGGCTCATCGAGCACATAAAGCACGCCAACCAGACCCGAACCAATCTGGGTAGCCAGCCTAATGCGCTGAGCCTCCCCACCCGAAAGTGTGCCGCTCTCGCGATCGAGGGTCAGGTAATCCAGCCCGACATCAGAAAGGAACTGCAGGCGTTGGCGAATTTCTTTGAGCAATTCCCGCGCAATTTTCTCCTCCTGAACGCTGACCGCCAGACGCTCGAAATAATCCTTGGCATTGCGCACCGACATCCGACACACATCCACAATTGACTTGTCCGCTATCGTGCAGGCCAGCACTTCCGGCTTAAGCCGTGCGCCTTTGCAGTCCGCACAAGGCCGGCGGCTCATATATTGCTGGAGCCTTTTTTTGGTGAATTCGCTGTCCGTTTCCATATAACGGCGCGCCAAATTGGGCAGGATGCCCTCAAACGGCTTGACCACCTTGCGCCAGGCACCACGCCGCCAATAACCAAAGGTAATCGTTTCAGCGCCGGAACCATTAAATAAAACCCGCTGAACGGCGGCAGGCAATTCCCGGAAAGGGGCGTTCAGGCTGAAATCATAATGCTGCGCCAAGGCACGCAGGAGCCCATTGTAATAGATAATCAGGCGGCGCCCGCCCCGCCGCCAGGCGTGAATGGCGCCTTTCTCGATGGACAACTCGCGGTTGGGCACCACCAGCTCTTCGTCAAACAGCAGGCGCAGACCAAGTCCTGAGCAGGTCGGACAAGCACCATACGGGCTGTTGAAAGAAAAATGCCTTGGTGTTGGCGGCTCAAAGCTTATGCCACAATCCGGACAGGCATGTTTCTCGGAATAGAGCGTTTCTTGCCATTGCCCGCTAGGGTCCTGATGCACAACAAGCAACATACCACCGCCCTGGCAAAGGGCTAATTCGGTTGAATCCGTCAGGCGCGCGCGGATCAAGTTGGTAATGATCAGGCGATCCACCACCAGGTCAATGGTATGCTTTTTCTTTTTGTCCAGCGGTGAGATACGGTCCAGTTCCAGAATGACACCATCCACCCGCACGCGCACGAACCCCTGGCGGCGCGCCTTCTCAAATACTTCCTCGTACTGCCCCTTACGGTCGCGCACCAGGGGCGCCAGAAGGGAAAGCTTGGTGCGGGCCGGCAACTGCAGGAGGCGTTCCACTATTTCCTCGGCACTTTGCCGCGCCACGGCACGCCCGCAGCGGGGACAATGCGGATGGCCGATGGTGGCAAACAGCAGCCGCAGGTAATCGTGAATTTCCGTGCTGGTGGCGACAATGGACCGTGGGTTTGACCCAGCCGTGCGCTGTTCGATTGAAATGGCCGGGGAAAGCCCCTCAATATAGTCCATATCCGGCTTCTGCATCTGCTCCAGGAACTGGCGGGCATAGGCCGAAAGGCTTTCTACATATTTACGCTGGCCCTCGGCATACAGCGTGTCAAACGCAAGCGAGGATTTCCCGGAACCTCTCAACCCTGTGATGACCGTCACCTGATCGCGCGGAATGCGCACGGTGATGTTTTTGAGGTTATGCTCGCGCGCGCCCGCAATTACAATCCATTCCTTGCTCATGATGCACGATCGGTTCTATAATGGATCATTACCGCAATTAAACGTTATCACGAAAACTATACCAAAAAGACGATAAACTTGCGGGTGTTGCCTGTCAACGGGAAACCCCGCCAGGCCTGATTATCCGTCGAGGTGAGATATATCACGCCGGGTCTGCAGGGCACATCGGCCCCACCAACACCGACTTGCCGTGGTCATCATCCAAGCATTTATCTGGCATTGACAACATGCGCGCCGGGCGCCGCCGTAATATCCAGAGGCTGATGCGCTCGCAGATAGGCAAGGACGGCATCACGGGTATCCACGTCAGGGTATTCCTCAAGGCGTGACGTGCTTTTGTCCAGAATGGCCCGCAGGCGCAATAACCGACCGCCTGCGGATGCCATGTCGTAGCTGTTGAACGCCACTCGGATGCGCTGGCCCGCTGGTATCCTATCTCCGTCATCTGGTGTCCGGCCTTCGTTGTCCGTTTTTTCCGGTATGTTTTCCGGCGGCTGGCGTCCGCGGTCTGTCTTCTGCCGGCCGGTCAGCCGGATATTGGAAACGCGCGCGCCCGGCGCCGCGTTGGGTGCCAAGTCATAGGTCAAGCCATAGACCCCTCTGAACTCTTGGGATTTAAATAAGCTGCTGTTTTCTTCAAGAATCTGGCGAATTTCATCCAGCGTCAAATGCGCCACCCCGATATAATTATCATAGGGCACAATCCGCCAAACATCCCGCATGGTAATGCGCCCCGCACACAGGGATGCCGAGGACAGTGCGCGATGAATTACCACATCAGCCTGGACCCGCTCGGCAATGGCCGCGGCAAGCAAGGTCTGGATGGCGGACTGACCATGCGCCCGCACTGTCGATTTGTGTTCGACCGTTGCAAAACCAACATCCCGGTCGAGATATTGCGTTGTTTCCCTCAAAGGCCTGGCCACCCGTTCCTCCAAGCCCTTATCCGGTGCCACGGCGGCATCCGCGGCCAGCAGTTGAATATGCTTCGATTTGATTCGGCGCGCCTGTGTGTCGAAGACCAGCCGCACGACGCCCAGCCATAGTCCGTAGCACCCAGCCTGAGTATAAGCCACGTTATTCACGCTGTTCCATTTCACGGCCTGGTGCGTATGCGCTCCCAGGATGACATCAAAATCAGGAAAGGCACGCGCGATCGCGTTAATTTCGTTGGCGGGATCGTCGCCCCACTCCCGCCAGCCCTGGTGCGCGGCCAGTATCAGGATATCCGGTTTCTGCGCGCGCACCAAAGGCAGGACCCGGCGCAGGGCGTTCAGCGAATCCTCCAGGGTAACATCGCCCAGCAGGCGTGGCCGTGACCAAAGGGGGATCAGCGGATTGGCGAGCCCGACGATCACCACGCGAATGCCATCAACATCCTTGCATAAAAAGGGCACCGCCCCCGGCAAAGCCGGCTGCCGGGCGGCTTGGATATTGGCCGCCAACACGGGGATTTGAGCCTCTTCGTAGAACCGGCGGAGCACATCCACGCCGCCATCGAATTCGTGATTGCCCGGCACCAATGCGTCGTAGCGCAACTGTCGCACCGACTCCACGATGATCCGGTTGCTGGTCAAAAAACTTTCCGGCGCGCCTTGGATCAGGTCGCCGCAATCCACGAGGATCACATTGGCGTCCCGTTGGCGGATCTCGGCAATGCGCGTTGCACAGCGCAGTAGGCCTCCACCCGGCGCACGATCCGAGCTGACTGCCGCTACATGGCCGTGCACGTCGGCAGTATGCAGGAGTGTGATGGTTACCTCGCGCGCCGCAAGCGCCGGGATCAGCAAAAAGGCAGCGGCTAAAACCAGCCCGCCGCCCCACCGGTTTGCCACAATCCGAAGCTTGCTTTTATAGTGCGCAGCCATTATGTTGTTTGCAGCAAATGTCTGGCAGTCGGCCGGCAGAACACGGAACAAAACGGCCTCATTCTGAATTCCGGCTCCTGTCTGGTTTCGCTTGAAAAGGAGCACCCATGTTTTCCATTATGCTTAAGTCCAAATTACACATGGCACGGGTCACACACGTCATGCCGGAATATGAAGGCAGCCTGACAATTGACCGTGACCTGATGGATGCGATTAAACTGTTGCCATATGAAAAAGTGCTTGTCTCAAATATGGCCAACACCAACCGCTTTGAAACATACGCCATCCCAAGCAAAGCCGGGGACGGCATGATCTGCCTAAACGGGCCGGCCGCACGCCTGGGCGCGGTGGGCGACCGGCTGGTGATCCTGGCTTTCGGCACGGTTCCGACCGAAGAAGCCCGCCGGCATCGCCCTTTGATCCTGGTGCTGGATGATCGCAATAAGCCCATCGGCCCTTTGCGTGAAACCTAAAGACGCCCAGCGTATGGCGCTCGCCAAAAATTGTATCGTCACCCGCAATTTATCTGCTCCGCGCTGGCACCTGACATCCGGCGTCTTTTTGCACAACTCGTTCAAACAGCTTCAGCGGTCAGGGCGGTAGTCCGTCCGTTTTCCGTTTTTTTAGGCCTGTCGGATGGCATCCGGCCCCCGGCGTCTTTTCCAATATCCGGCAAATAATGCTCATCAATGATCGCCTTGGTAATCTGGAGCGCACGTGCATGTGACTGCATGGGCGCCTCGTACATGATATCCAGCATGACCCGTTCCAGGATGGATCGCAGGCCGCGAGCGCCCGTATGCTTGCGCATGGCCAGGCGCGCCAGTTCCCGCAAGGCCACGGGCGCGAAGGAGAGCTTGATATTTTCCATGGCCATCAGTTTTTCGTACTGGTGGACCATGCTGTTTTTCGGTTCCGTGAGCACCCGCACCAGGTCATCTTCCGACAATTCATTCAGCGCCACGACCGCCGGCAGGCGGCCAACGAATTCCGGAATCAATCCATAACGGATCAGGTCTTCAGGCTCGACGGCATGCAAAGGATTGTTAAATTCCGGACGCGGGCGC
>CAYYBV010000037.1:0-12571 GCA_964469675.1 uncultured Verrucomicrobiota bacterium | reverse complement strand
ATGTTTTGCCATTCCTATGCGTTGGAACAGCCAACCGGCGCCCAGGCCCAGCGCCACGCCATAAGCCAGTAACATGCCAAACGAACCGTTAAACGCGTGGGCGCGCAGATAGGGGTTCAGCCAACCGGCACCGACTAGCGCCAGCATGGTCAACCACCACGCCAGACACGCTTGGGCGTCCCGAAAACACCTTCCGGACACGAACCGGATATAAGCCCCAACCGCCCAAAGCATGACGTAATACTGGACCAGATCCCAGAATGCCACGGCGCAAGCAAGCATCACAGCGGAAAACAGGGACAGAACCAAAAAGGCGGTGGGCGACGCTTGATGTTCCGTATTGGTTGGCCCAACCCGATTGGCCCACGCGCCCAGAGCCCAGTGAGCGATAAGGAACGGCAGCGCAAAATTTTCATGCTGGAGCTCCTGGCCGGTTGAGCGCATAACGGCGGCCAATGCCACGGCATAATACGCGCCGGCAATTCCTGCCGCCCAGACAGAACGTGTCCAAGCCCACAGCCACAGGCTCATCAAGGGAATGCCCAAACAAAACCAAGCGGCGGCAATCCAACGCACGCGCTCGTCCAGCGAAACAGCTTTTGGGAAAAAACGGGCGACCGCGGCGTAGACATATTCCGCACCCAATGTATAGGTCTCGCGCACCACGACGCCTTCCGGCGCCTGGACGGCTTTATCTAAACGCGGGATCGACCAGGTTTCAAAGAGCATACGTACATATCGGAATTCCAGCGCGCTTTCCATATTGAACGGCAAGGGCCGGCCATACTGCTCAAACTGGGCATCAAGCACCACCCGCCGAATAGCCATCCCTGCAGTAAACAGCGCGAATAGTCCCAGCACGGCCAACAGGATTTGGACAGATCGACGGCAAGTGGCTAGCCGGCAGGCTGCCGCAAGATTATTTGCACGGATCGCGCTGAAAATCATGATCGTTGCCTTGGGGATTAGCTTGTTTCCGTCATTTCGCGTAACAGGAAATTCAATGGTTCGGAATGATTCCCATGGGTCCACAGCCTTCAGCCTACCACCCATCTTCAGAACAGTGCAGGTTCGCGCAGGGTTTTGGCCAGCGTATGAAACTCCATTTTCTCATAGAATGCCAGCAAACCGCCCACATCCGGCGGCCGCGCCTGCATGTCAGCCAGCGATGCACCGCAATCAATATCCGTCTGTAGACGAAGCATCTTCTGGTTACGCGTGATCAGCGCGCGATGCTCCTGGATCGTTCGCCGCATTTTTTCCGGTTCAACATTCTCAAGATGGTCGAACATATTGGCCAGGGACTGCCATTGCTGGAGCAGCTTTGTCGCCGTCTTGGCGCCGATACCGGGCACACCGGGAATGTTATCGGCGCTGTCGCCCGTCAGCGCCAGCACATCCACCACCTGCTCCGGTCGAACGCCCATTTTGGCCAAAACTTCGGCCGGTCCGATTTTTTCAGCCGCCTTGCCGGGCATTACGACAGTAACGGAAGGCGCCACCATTTGCAGGAGATCCTTGTCGCTGGATGCCACCAGGACACCCAATCCCGCGGCCACCGCCTGGACCGCCACCGAGGCCACAACATCGTCCGCTTCAAAACCATTCAGGCGCACATGGGCAATGTTTGCGGCATCCAGCCAGGCATCAATAAGTGGCAACTGGGCGCGCAGCGCGGGCGGCATGGCCGGCCGCTGGGCCTTGTATGTGGCCAGCAACTCCAGCCGGGCAGCGGGCATTCCACCGTCAAAAACCACCAGTTTATGCGATGGCTGCCAGATGCGCTCCATCTGCATCATGGTTTTAATGAACCCATACACCGCATTGGTTGGCCGCCCATCGGCCGTGGCCAATCCGACAATGGCATAAAACGCACGGTAGGCAATACCAAGCGCATCCACAAGTAAGAGCGAGGAAGGCATAAAGAATTGATGGTTTATGATTGCTGATTTCGGATCGCGGATTTGATGCAATCAAGCCCGTTCATCCTTCATTCGGGAAAGTTCTTGACCTTTGGCTTCTTGCACGGACACAGGCAATGCGGAAATCAGCAATCCGAAATCATAAATCAACAATTCCAATCAGGGGGTGGCGGGCGACACACCGACCGTGCTTACGGCGCTCGCAATGGGTTCCTTATGGATCTTGTTACCGGCCGGATCCACTAAATTGGCCGTGACAAAAATCAACAGATTGTATTTTTTGCTATTGCTGGTCTTGCTCTGGAAGAGAAAGCCCAAAAGCGGAATATCGCCAAGCAAGGGGATCTTATCCAATGTGGTAGACTGCTTTTCCGTAATCAGCCCACCCATGACCACGGTCTGGCCGTCCCAGATGGTAATGCCGGTGCTGATCTGGCGGGTTTTGAAAATCGGCTGGTGCATAGGCATATCTTGCTGCCGGCCGTCTGCGTAATTAATTGTGTACCCGTAATTCACCCACTCAACCAGCTCGGTAACCGCAGGTGTCATAACCAGATCGATGCTCGTCCCATCCGGGCCTACCGTTGGCGACACTTGCAAGCTCACGCCAAGCTCTTTTTCTTCGAATCCAGTTGGCCGTAGGAACGCCTGGGATTCCACACTGCCCGTCTGCGTGCTGCCGGATGCCTGCGGCGTCACCAGCTCAAAATCGGTCGGATATCTCAAGATCTCAACCACCTTGATTTCAGCGCTTTGGCTGCTTTTGGTGGTGACCTTTGGCGCCGAAAGCAGGTTGGCACCGCTTCTTTGCTCCAAGGCGTGTAAAATCATCGTCATTTCGGGATTAGTCAGAATGCTCGAAATTGAAAGAATGCCCGCCATATTGCCACCGGGCGTCGTTGCAATACCGCTGGCAGTCTGGGCCAGATTGCGCAAGCCTTTGCTCATTGTATTTTTATTTACCTGGATACGTTCCCGGCTGGCCAGCGGCGCCATGGCGCCGGCACTGGCGTTTTCGGCCAGCTCCCAATTATCGGTCAACAGCCACTCGACCCCCAGCTCTTCCATATCCTGCTGAGCGACTTCGACAAAACGGGCCTCAATTTCAACCTGCGGCGGCAAGACGTTCAAAAAATTAAGAATATGTTCGAAGCTTTCCAGATTATCGGCCGTATTTTTTACAATCAGCAGGTTGAGACTCGGCTTATAAACAATGGAAGTGCCCTCTGGGAAAGGCACGCCGGCGCTCACGAAAAACTTTTTAACATCGCTCCGCTCCACGGCTTGCGAAGGTCCGCTGAGCAAATTATCGTCAAGCGCGGCACCACCACCTCCGCTACCGCCGGCGGCGCCCATGATCGTTTCCGCAATTGAAGGCTGGACTTTATACTGACGCGTAACCAAGTCACCGTAGGGCATATCGATCGGGGTAATGACTACTGCATTTTCCTCAACCCGGTATTTCAGCCCCGTCACTTCCGTGACGTACTTAAGGGCATCGATCAGGGTGATATTGCGCAAATGCATGCCGGGCACCCTCAAGTTGCTCTGCATGGCGACCGTTGCGCCCTCGTTGACCAATTCGCCTTCCGGCAGCGGGGTTACTACATTCGGCGTCGGCACCCCAGTGGCATCGGGCCGCTTAAGTTGTATTATAAAGTTCACGCCCTTATCACCCGGCGCCGAATCCTTATCGGCAGCGATGCTGGCCTGATCCAAGAATTTAATTACACTGAAAATATTGGCATCTTCAAAATTTAATTCCGGAATCACGATGCGGGTTAATTTTTCCTGCATACGGCGCCGGCCCGCATCGGTAATGTTGGTTTCCTGCACTTGCGCCCCACGCCCCTCCACATCGCGTTTCACCGGCGGAGTCCAGGCATCGCGCACTTGGGATATCATTTCCAACTGCTGCCGGTTCATCTGGTCGGTTTCGAGGTTATACATTTTTTCAAAAACTTTATTTAACCAGGCAGCCGCATCAGCGTTCTTTTCATCAAGCACCAGCACGTTTTTAAATTCACGCCGGGCTTGTTCGTACTCGCCAATGTTGTAATACTGCCGGCCAAGATCAAAAGCTGAATTGATCTGCTTTACCCGACTCAAGTGGTCCTCCGCATGACGCGGCGGCACGGGCGTGGCGGCAATTTCACTAACTCGAACTTCATCTTTTTTGATCTGTTGACTCAGCCGGGCAACTTTTTGATGCGCCGGGTAATAGCCTAAAGCGCGCCGAATGGCATCCTTGGCTTCCTGATACTTGCCGACCTGATAATAATTCAAGGCAATGCGATATTCACACTCGGCCTGGCTTTGCATGGCCTTCTGCCGCGTTTCCACCGTATGCGGCCGGGCGGGCATCGCGGTCATGGCCTGGTTAAAATACTTCAAAGCGGCTTCAAAATCATTCCGGCCCATGGCCTGGTAAGCCAGGTCCAGAGACTTTAACGCTTCCACTTCCTTGACTTGCCGACGGACTTCCTCCTGGGCCGCAACGGCTTCTTCCGGGGTTAGCGTCTTGGTTTCCGCAATGTTGGTGATGGCCGCGGCAGGTCCGGCCGATTTGCCGGCAGGCGACAGCCCTGGTTGTGAGCTGACGGGGGCTTGCGTACTAACCGTTTTTTTACGACCGAACAAACGACTCCAAAATGATGTCGTTGGTTGCGGACTGGCTTCGACCTTGGCAACCTTCTCCGATTTATCCGTAACAACCGACGAGCCTTCCGGCAGCGCATCTATCGAACCGCGATCTAATTCAAAACCCGATTCTTTCCCCACAACGGGAGCAGGGACAGTTGCCACGGGCGTCGCCTCGGCGGCAGCGGCGGGCGGAGGTAATTCCGCGGCAACCGGACTTTCCGGAGCAACAACCGCAGGCGCAACGGGTGGTTCAACGGCTACGCCGGGCACGGCCACTTCCGCCGCCACGGGCGCCGCCTCGGCGGCAGCGGCGGGCGGGGGTAATTCCGCAGCAACCGGACTTTCAGGAGCAACAACCGCGGGCACAACGGGTGGTTCAACGGCTACGCCGGGCACAGCCGCTTCCGCTGCCACGGGCGTCGCCTCGGCGGCAGCGGCGGGCGGGGGTAATTCCGTGGCAACCGGACTTTCAGGAGCAACAACCGCGGGATCTTCGGCAGTATAATCGGTCGAAATATCGTTTAATAGTGGTTCACCCTGGGCACGGACAAATAAGGCAAAACCCACCAATAAAGCTCCAAACCCAATAAAAAAAACGGCAAAAGGTTTCATTGTCGCCTTGCCAACAGACCGCTTCACGGCTTAATTCCCGTAGAGCGCTTAGATTTTACATTATCAACCCCAGGATACATCTGCTTGTCAGCATCGGAAAGTGGTTTAACAGGCATCTCCATGCCGGTATTTATGTCTACAAGGATAACGCTGTCCTTTTTAATGTCAATAACCTTGTAAGAACTATTTTTGAGCTTAATCACCTCGCCAAGCTTAACCGACAGCCGAGTTTGATCCATCAAAAAAACAAGGATGGCCCCCATCTCGCCCTGGTTGGCGCCACGGTGAATTACCAATGGAATCAGCTTGTTATCCTTGCTGACCGTGAGCACTGATTCATCTTCATCCAGCACCAATGATCCCTTGCGGACCTTGACTATTTTTTTTTCGTATTTGACCAGCTTGTAGCCATCCACCGTATCGCCCAGCTGGGCAAAAGTGTCACGTCCGGTCGCCTTGTTGTTCACCTGGAAATGCAACTCATTTGCGTTCATGCGCGTGACACCCTGAAAACTCAAGGGCATGGGCGTGCGCCCGATTTGGAGAACCCTTAATTTTTCCGCAAACGCCGGATGCATGGCCGCATCGCCCGGATGGCTGCCAGCCTGGTATTCTTCAAGATTGGTGAATCCATCAACATCGGCATCTTGGAAGGCATCGTCCGCATTAGGGTTCAAACCGTACCTGATCTCCCATTCATCGGGAATGCCATCAAGGTCGCTATCCTTGAGGTGCGCCTTCGGCACCGCCGGCTGCTGGGCGTTGCAATTCCGGAATGGGCACACTTCCGCATCAAGGGGAATCGGGCGGCCGCACTTAACACACTTCACGCGTAATTCCGCCACCATCAAGCGATTGCTCCAGGCAGGAATTTGTGCCGGGGCCTGCAGGGCTTCGATGCTTTCGTCCAGGAAAGTCATATCCAGCAGGCGGGCCGTTTTTAAGCGGCTTTGGTTTTGCCCATGGTTCTGACTCAAATTTTCCAACTTCTGGCGCTCGCGGTCCACCATCAAGATCAGAAGAACTAACGAGAGCACAAGGCCTAACAAGGCGACGACAAGAATGATCTTGTCAAACGCAATTTTGAACCAAGCCTTGATTTCGTTTAGATTCACGGCGTTATCCTTACAGGCCACTTCTCAAACGACCATAATCAGATGGCCAAAAACTCAGAATGTGGTTAATTTCTTATCATCCGTTGTGCCAATTGCATTACAGAAATTGAAATCTCGCCAAGCTTATTTTTACGTGCTCGAATTTTTTATTTTTACATCTTGCATTACTACCGGTCAGTTTTGGACAGCGTCTCCATTACAAGCGGTGGGGCGAATTGATATACATCCACACCCAGTTTAACAATCAGTTCTTCACGGCCCAGCACGACCTGACGCTCGTGGGCATCCGACGCCGACGCCCTCGATACACCTGACGTACCGGGCGTACCGGGCAGGCGCGCAGCCGCGGCCTGGCCGGCGGCGGAGCCGCCGGTGCTGTATTCCTGAAGCAGATTATTCATTTCAATCCGCGTTACCACCATGAACATCGGATGACTGGCCAGGAGGTTCAGCATCGTGATTACGGCATTTTCCCTGGCTTTGACCTCGATATCAAAATGCTGGCTGGAAAACAGCTTGCCGCCGCCAGCAGAAACGTCCGCGGCTTTCGCAGGCATTGCCCCGCGTGCCGCCTGCTCAAAATTGACACGGACGATGGACACAAGCTCCGTAATGGCCGCCTGCTCGAGAATATCACAAAGCGCTTCGATAATTTTTAGCTGTTGAACCAGGCGGGGAATATCGCCCGGGGCGGGCAATTGTCCGACGGCATATTTATCAAAACCAAAAGCGTATTTTTCAGGAAACCGTATTCGGGCTTTCTGCAAGCGGCCCCGCAACTTACGCAGGGATTGTTCGAGAAATTGCATAAAATCGGCCGCCTCCATGGACTGCAGATCCACCTGGCCAAGGCGCAGACGCTCGACTAATTCGTTGTAACGGTCCGTCACATCCTTCAGATTTTCGTCTTCCGCGCGAACATTTTCCGCCGCCGGGAAAGGATCGCGCCGGTATAACTGCTGCAGGCGGGTCATGACATTATCCATCGCAAGCACCTTCCGGGCATAAAGCCGCTGTGCAAAGAACAAGCCCACGCCGGCGCCGATCAACAGAAACACCGTGACACCCAGGCACAGTGTAAAAACCATATGTTTTTTGATGAAGGTCAGGTTCATAAGCATTCCATAAGATGGTCGGGCTGTAGACTGTGAACCGCAGGCTGAAGGAAATCCTCGGGAAAACGAGAAATATTTATGCTCATTGTCAAACTCACAGTTCCGGTTTTCAGCATATGCATTTTGCCCGTGTTCAACCGCAGTCAACGGCCCACAGTTTACAGCCTACGGCCCTTTCAGAGCGGCTGCTTCAAACCGATTTCCATGGTAAACTGCCGGGCATAATCATCCAGATTCGGCAGAGGCGCCAGTACAATTTCGCTGCTTTCCGTGAAGAAGGGCGATTGTCGCAACCGGTCACGGAACTCCGCGATGGAACGATCGGTGGCCTTGTCAGAAAAAATCAGGCCCTTGACCTGGACATGCGTCCATTTCGTTGCGCCGCCCGCCGGATCGGATGCAACCGCCACACGTTGCCCGCGCCGGCCCGGGGCGGTTTGGGCGGCCTGGCCACCACGTTCAGGTCCCGCCCTGGTCAGCGGGACGAAGGATACCAGCCACATACCATCCAACATGCAGTCATGAATGCCGTTGAGCACATCAAGCCACTGCGTCCGCAGGAAGGTCATGTCGCCAAGCGTTTCCGCCTTGGATTTCAATGCGACCTGTTGGGATTCAATCGGTTTTAACTGGTGCTCAATCGCAGACAATTTGGCTACTTGCGCGCTGACCGCTTCATGGCGCAAAGCAATCCGCTGGGTCATGGTGTGGAAAAAGAACCACCAGCACAGCACAATCAGCACGCACGCAATTCCCGTAGCCACCAGGAAGGGCTCCTTGCGCCGGAATTCCTTGTCGGCCATGATTTTGGCCGGAAGCAGATCGATCTCCAGCGGGCAGGGCAATGCATACCGCAAACCAACCCCGACGGCCGCGCCCATGACATGCGCACAAGCCCCGATGACTTCCTCCGAAATGCTCTCGTTAACAATGATGTTTCGGAAAGGATTAAGGTACTCCACATCCATTTTCAGCTTTTCCTTGAAGAACTCATCCGTGCGGGCAATCACGGAAGTACCCCCGGCCAGGAGCATGCGGTTGGGGTTAGCGCCGCCCTGCTGGGTGCGGTAAAAATTGATTGAACGCTCCACTTCGACGTGCAGGCGCGTCATGACCCCGCGCACGGTTTTGGATACTTTCGATAAAACCTTGTCGGAGTAATCCTCATAAGACCCGCCGAAGGCCACCGAAGCGTGGGCAAACTTCAGCTCTTCGGCATCCTTGAAGGACATTTTAAACTCCTTCATCAACTGCTGGGTAATTACATGGCCCGTACCCATGAGCGGCAGGGGGCGGAGATAGAACCGACCTTCCTCCATAAAAATAAGGTTCGTTGAATGGGCCCCGATATCCATCACCAGCGTGCACCCTTTAAGTTCCCCATAGTTGTAACGCACGGTATTATAAAAGGCCACCGGGGCCACATCCACGATTTCCACGTCCAACCCCACGGCCTCGACGCAGTCGGTCAGGTTTTGCACGATGTCTTTCTTAATGGCCACGAGCGTCACATTGAGCTCATTTTCGGAGGAGCCCATCACCTGGTAGTCCCAAACCACTTCGTCCATGGGAAAGGGCACGGTCTGCTGGGCCTCGTACAGGATGGTTTGTTCAAGCTTGTTGCGCTTGACCGGCGGAAGCTTGATTGGACGGATGAGCGCCCCGGTAACCGTCAACACCACCGGGGCTGGCCGGATGGACTTTTCTTTTATAACGCCCTGGATGGCATCCATTAGCGCCATAGTGGGATCGACCTCGCTGCCCGGCTCAATGCCCATGGGGCACACAGCCAGGTTGGTAAGTTCAATACCAGCCTTGGCGACCGTAAACTCCGCCAGCTTCAGCTGGGCGGTGCCAATATCCATGGCAATCACGCGGTTGGATTTAAAAAAAGACATGGGGAAAGCAACCAGTTATCGGCAATTATTGATCAGCTCTTGGTTCTGCGTCATGCTCGAAGCTTCACGATCTGCGCTCATCGTGATTACACACTCCACACGCTTCCGTGCTTCACTTCGGCTTGATCGTCTCGTAATTATTAATGGCCACCATGGCAAATGGGGTCTGGCTGCGGTTCAACAGCACGCCTTCCCTGCTGTTAACAGTAGCGGTCCAGGGATTCAAATCTTTTTCCGGCATCTGCGTAACGGCCACCGGCACATCCTTGCCCTTGATATAGACCTTCACGCCCGCCCAGACAATGTTCCCATAACGCGCCAGCGTGTTAGGGCGTAAAAAAACCGTGCTGGCATGCCGTTTGCCCTTGGGAATCTCAATATAGGTAACGGTGGCAGGGAACATGGTATAAGCCAAAGTCTTGGGGTGTTGCACCAGGACCATGTAACGGAACTCCAGCTCATTGGTCCAATCAACCTCGGTATCGTAATGGGCCGTCACCCGCGCCCAATCCTTTACCTGGGACTGCACCTCGTCGGCATCGCTCTTGAATTCCGGCGTCCTGACCTTGGTATTCTGTCCGATAGCTTCAATTTTCAGGTTAAGCACGCCTTCCTTGCCTGTTGGCGGCTGAACGGCTGCGCCCGTTTCGACAGCACGCTGCGCCACCCGCCGCGCCTGGGCGGAAGCCTCGGCAACACTGAATAAAAATACGAGGGCAAGCGCGGACAACACATTCAAGCCTGGCATCATTTTCATAAATAATAACCTCTCATTAGCATTCCACGGGATGCTCAGGCCGTAGGCCGTGGACCGTAGACTGTAGGAAAACGAGGAATATTTTCATCCATTGTCAAAACCACAGTTCCGGTTTTGCATGTATGCATTTTGCCTGTTTGAACCTTTAGCCTACAGCCCAAAGTCTACAGTCCTCAGTGTCCCTATGGGACGCCAGTGATAAACTCTTTAAAAACTATAAATGCGTTGAAATTATAAACTTACCGCACTGGTTGTCAAAGCAAAAAACCATAACAATTCAAGCGCCAGAAATCACATGCGCCAACATCTGCTTGCCCGCCAGCCAGGCGCTGCGTGCAGGTGCCTGCCATCACACGCCACACCCAAGGCGCCATACACCACCCTCAATCCTCGAGCCATTTGATTGAGCGCACGAACATTTCGCCGGTATAAGGATCACGCCAGACGAGGGCCACGGCGCGCTGGCGGGCAGGATTTTGCGCGATCACGCCCCCCCATCCTGAGGCCACCTGGGCTTCGATGATAATCGTAAACAGGTTCTGGCGCGCACTCAAAAGGCCGCAGGTGTTGCGGAAGAAAGCCTCCTTTTGCAGTTCATTGTTAGCCGTACTGGGAAAAGCCGTAACATTGCGCCCGATATCGGAAAGATTGGTATAACCGTGGCCCTTGATTTGGGCAGTAATCGGTCCAATTTCATCCGGGGTCAACCGATGACATGGATCCTGGCCCGGATATTCATCCAGTGGCATATCGGCAAAAACAACATTCAAGACATTGGTTTCATTGGAGTTGGGATTCACCAGACCGCGACGCGGATGCGTCACCGGCGCAACAGTATCATTGGTCCCCATGCCAAAAACATTCAGCACCTGATTGCAACCCGGACCATAGAGTTTGACCGTGCGCCAAACATCATAAGCAAGGCAGCCCAGTTCGCCCACTGATAGCAACGGGCGATTGGCCACATACATGCCGGCATCCGTATCGCAGCCTGCATGATCCTGCCAATACTTTATTGTCACCCCATTGGTAGCGCCCTGATCGGGCAACACGGGGACACCCCACCTTGCCGTGTTGCCTGGATCATAATTAAAACGCGGATCAACGCACTCCCAAGTCACGGCCGGGGCATCGTTTGTAAAATTAAACGGCAAAGGCGTAGCCGGCTTCAACTTGTCAAGCTCGTTAACACCTGATTTCACAACGGCAGAAACCAGCACGGGTTGATATGGCCCGGCGGCGGGGGTATCAATCAACTGGCCGGATATATCTTTAGTTTGACCGGCACTTAACGCAACATTGGGGTCGGCAACCGTGACGAGCGGCCCGCCGCCACCGAGGCTAATCTGGGCATTAAAAGAATAATTTCCTCCACCGGCAACAAACGGATACCACAGCGTAAAGACAACGGTTATATTATTTTTATCAACATCGCTTCCGGTAACGCTGGCACACTTGATTTTGCTGATCAGCGGCACGGGCTCCACGGACGTTTCGAAGTTTCTGGGGAAAGAGTCGAGGTCAACATAATCCAGAAGATTAGTGAACAAGGTGCCCGCATCGGCAGGTAAGAACCCCGCATTGGTGAACGCATTGACGATCAGTGTTTGCCGCGATAGCAACTGATTTTCATCGCCCGCCAGATTAACTGGCGGCTGATTGGTAGGCCAATACCCGGCCGGCGCATAGGAATAAACCGTGAAATTGAACACATTGTCATTAAAGGCCGTGTTTAGTTTAGCCAGTTCGTCAAGGGTTTCATAGCGTTTATGCGTTTGCCGGTCAGCCAAGAACGTGGCGGCACTCATCTCCGGCATGATGCCAAGCGCCAGCTCCATCGGATTAGTGCCCACGCCGCGGGTTGCGCCCCCCCCCACCCAATTGGCATCCAGCAGGCCGGAGCAGTTCAGGATCAGGTACTTTACGCGGCCCATGGTAAAAGAATCGGCCGATCTGACGATCGGCACCCATTGGACCCGGCCATCCGCAACCCTGGCCGCAGACCATAGCGCGCGCGGCACGAAATTGGTGGCTTCGCCGGTCAGCAGGTTCGTGACGGTGTTAACATAATTGGTGGTGTAGAAGGAATTGGTCGCGCTCCAGGCCGGGCAGATGCTGCCGCCGCCGGCGCTATTCAGCCCGTCGGCGCCAAGTTGGCGCGCCAGGTCGTTCAGCGCCCGGGAAAGGCCCACGTGCGCCAACTGGCGGGCACGGACGCCGTTGGCGTAATTACCCGCCGCCATTCGTTCCGTGCGCATTGAGACGGCAAACGCCACCGCCAGGATTACCATCACCGATAGAATCCCCAGGACCATGACCAGGGCAATGCCGGGGGAAGAGGGCTGTGGGCTGTGGACCGTGGACTGCGGGCGGAAGCGGGCCGCAGATCGTAGACTGTAGACTGTGGACTTCATAATGACCTCGGATTTCGCAAGGCACAAATCAAGGCATTCGATTGCCTGGCCGTCTTTTCAGAAAGCAATTTGATATCGTCCGCCTGTTTCAGGTA
>CAYYBV010000036.1:0-12975 GCA_964469675.1 uncultured Verrucomicrobiota bacterium | reverse complement strand
GCCCTTCACGCCTCACATCTGTGGCAAACTAATGCGATGCAAAATTAAGGTAACAGTTATGCCGGATAATCATAAACATTGCTATTGGACAGGCAAGCCTAAATAGGCTGAAGGTCACAATACCGAGGTCGGCAAATTTTGTTTATTATCCACCGTCCCGTCTTCACATCAGCCTGCGGCCTGCAGCCCACAGTCTACGGGCCCTCTTCAGGCAAAGCCCAGACCTGTGGCTTTAACTGCTTGGAGGATTTAAATTCCGTCGCCCGGCCTTCCATGATCAGCTTGGCGGCCGTGGGCGCGACCTCGATCACGATCTTTTTTTCCGGCGAGCGCGCATGCAGGATGTTCGCCAGCAGGATGACCCGCTCCGCGCCATCGCCGCGACCATAATTCCACACTTCGTCGGGTTGCGCCAGCCGGCCGGGCCCATCGTAAATTGATTCGCCAGGCATCTCCGCCACACGCTGAAGCACTTGTGTTTCCGTCAGCGCGGCCGTGCCGGCGATCGCAACGGGGTTGCGTTCCAGTGCCGCGCGCAGGAACGGCTCCGGTTCGGTGCGGGCCAGGTCGCGATAGGCATAGAAAGCCAGGTTGGCCACCGCATTGTGCGAACGAATCGATTCCAACCGGGCAATCAATGCCTGACGATCCATATCAAGGGTAATGGCTAACGGCACGGACTCCGCGCGCATGTTTTTTTTACTGATATCCGGAATACTGGGAACCGTCCGGCAGAAACGCATCAACCCCTCAATGGCCATGGCAGCATTCAGGCAGCCACAGGAAAACTGACTTCGCAGGGCCTCCACATCGGCCGCCTTGTTTAAATCCACCCGGCGTTTGCAAAGATAGTCCTCCAAATCGTTAAGCACAATGCCATTGGGCGCGAGTTCGGGCGAAAAGTTTTCGGCTTCTATTTCTGCCAGCAATTGCTCACGGGTTGCACCCGTAACTTTAAAAGCGCTACCCTGCTCAAATGCAAAGGCGCGCTCGGCACTGATATAATGCGCCACGCCATGGATGGGATAGCGAATTTGGAAACATTTTTGGATATCACGGCGATGGCGCAGGTAATTACCCAGCATGTCGTCCGTCAGCTCGATCTGCAGGAACCGGCGCAGGCGCCCGGCAAAACCAGCATATACTTGAGGGTCAATGGTGGCTTCTGGAAAAAGGATGTGCACATACCCGCTCTCGTGGGCGACCAGCGTCACGCGCTCGTTTTCCAAGGCGCGCCGGGCCTGGGCCGAGAGGGCCGTGCCGTTAAACCACATAGCCTTGGTTACCAGTCGCCGATTATTGGTCAAAACGCCTTCGCCCACGTCCACAAAATTCTGGGAATGCAGCGGCGTGGCCATCAGGAAAATGTCCTTCAGCGGGATACGGGCCACAATAAAGAGCGCCGCCGCATAAAGCACGGCCAGCGACACGCACTCGCCGGCGCCACCGGTATAATTTTCACGATACTTAAAGGCATCCATGGCCTCCACGGTTTCCGTCTTCCAGTATGGAATAACGTCACCGGCATACTTATCCAGTCCGAAATGCTTGCGGATATCAATATCAAAATAATACTTGTCACCTTCGTAGCCAAAGAGCGCATTGGATTGCTTGAGCGCGGCGGCATCGACAAAACCGGCAAACCGGTTCATTTCCCGCTGCTTGGTTGTCAGCCCCCAGGTATCGAGGTCCAAATTGAAGGCATAATGATCCATGATATATTGCTTGAGCCGGACGATGCGCCGGTAGGGCGTCATGGTTGCGAGGCCTGCGAACCAAGGGTCATCCCGCCAGCGCCAAATGCGTGGACTCATCAGGTTGGCCAACAGCAAGCTGTAGACCAGCTCAGGGAACACAAAGATTTCCATGTCCGAGAGTGTCAAAGCCGAAGATTTGCGTTCCAGCTCCTGATAATTCACGGCTTGCCTTTGTGTTTTTTACGCTTCGTTAGCAGACAATTTGCGCCAATGCTAAAAAAAGGCACGGGATGAATACCGGCAGATTTTTGGCCACGGGTGCAATTACAAGACTCCGTCCCGATCTGGAGCACAATCATGCAGCGGTTGCGCCCTAACGGCGGCAATGGCATGAATACAGCCAGAAAGATTTTATGCCGCGCCGGGGGCGCTATCGTCCGACACCGCTCAACTTATTACGCTTTACGCGCCGGGGTAGAGCGCTCGGGCGGAGCCTGGCGCACCAAGCGTTTTTCGGCTTTGGCCACTTTGCCGGATTTGATGCAGGCGGCACAAACTTTACGGATGGCAATGCCCCCGTTCTCCATAATCCGGATTTTTTGGAGATTGGGCAAGAAACGACGGCGCGTAATACCGGTCGTGTGCAGGCCGATTCCGCCGCTGGACTTCGGCATACCGCGCCGGGTGATTATGTTGCCCTTACGCACACCTTTACCACAGATATCACAAACGCGTGCCATAATGAACTCCCTGAACAGGTCCGTTAATACATAGTCTGTTTTTAACCCACCACCCGATTAAAACTTTATTTTCCTGTAAACCTGGAAATGCTGCTACTATGCTCAAGTTAACGGCACGACTCAAGCATAAAAGTCGCCTGATTTTAGGATTGCACCGATAGGCGCTTATGTTATGGTTTAGCGTTTTTCAACAGCGCCCATCGTCTATCGGTCAGGACACCAGGTTTTCATCCTGGGAAGCGGAGTTCGATTCTCCGTGGGCGCGTTCGGCTACCGCCTTTTTACCGGCCGGGAATGTGACCCTAAACATGGTTCCCGAACAAGGGATGCGCTCGACCTGCCCCTCCAATTGTTCAACAAAGGTCATCACCAGCTGCAAGCCCAGCGAGGCGGTATTGCGAAAATCAACTTCGGCCGGGAAACCTACACCGTTGTCGCCAACCTCCAACCGGTATAAGTTATTGGCGTCAGCCTGGAGCCGGATACGAATTTGGCCCGGGCGGTTGTTCGGGAAAGCATATTTCAAAGAATTGGACACCAGCTCATTGATAATCAGACTGCACGGAATCGCCTGGTCAATATGCAGGGCAACGTTGCCCACGGCGACATCCATGGTCACGGAATTGGAATCCACCAGGAACATCCGGAACAAATGGCCGACCAAGCTTTGAATATAATTCCCTATATCCACCTCGGCCAGGCTCCGGGACTGGTAGAGTTTCTCGTGTACGATGGCAATGGATTTAATCCGGTTCTGGCATTCCCGGATCACGGTGGCCGCCTGCTGGTCGCGAACATGGCCCAGCTGCAATTTTAAAAGGCTGGAAATGACCTGTAAATTATTTTTAACACGGTGATGGATTTCCTTGAGCAACACCTCCTTGTCCCGATTGGCGTTGATCAGCTCCTGTTCCCGCGCGCGCAACTGCTGATTGGCTGATTCCAGCGCCTGGACCGCAATTTTCCGGTCCGTAATATCGATAACCACCCCGACTACGGCGCGTCCATCGGCGAACTGCACCGACCGGGAATGCAGCAGCACCCATTTGGTTTCTCCCGTTTTGGAAAGGAACCGGAAATCATGCACCGGCACAATACCGTCGGTCAGGCCCAGCTGTTTTTTGCGAATCTGATCCAGGAAGAATTCGCGGTCCACCGGCGCGACAATCTTGGCGAATTCTTCAACCCTCCAGGCATTGATATCATCGCGAGTGTAGCCGGTAATCTTGGTCCAGCCATCATTGATAAACACCAGTTTGCCATCCTTGATCATATGGATGCCGACCAGCGATTGCTCCGAGATGGTTCGATACTTGTCTTCGCTTTCACGCAGGGCCAATTCTGAACGTATTTTGTCAATCGCCGTGCCGATTTGCCGGCCAACCGCCATCAGCAACTCTTGCTCCGCGGTGGAAAACATATGCGGCGCATCGTGCACCAGCACCAGGGCGCCAACCACCGTATCCTTGGCGGTCAGCGGAATACGGGCCATGGCCTTAATATTCCATTTAGCCGCCAGTTCCGGCGCCACGCGCGGATAATCATCCTTAAATTCCCCCCGGGCCTGTAAAAAAACCTCCCGGTATTGCGGTTCGTCCAGATGTAATTGCTTAAAATTGCGCGCATAATCAGGCGGTAAGCCTTGAGCCGAAACCAGCGTCGCGATTGCGCCTTGGCCATCCACAACATAAATACCGGCACCTTTGAATTGCACCAAGCTCAACGATGCGCTTAACACTTCGTCGAGCAGGGTGGTCAAATCATTCGCGCGGTTTACCGCCACAATGATCCGGTTCACAATTTCCAAATTACGGGCATGTTCCTTGATTTGCAATTCCGCCATTTTGCGATCAGTGATGTCGGTTACCAGGCCATCGTACGACACCAGCCGCCCGGAGCCATCCTGATGCGGAACAGGGGTGTTGCGCAGCCAGCGGATATTACCGCTCTTGTGAGTGATCCGGTGTTCGAGCGGTTGAATCGTCTCGCCCTTCAACAGCTGATCGGCCTGGTCCAAAACCAGCTTGCGGTCCGCTTCGTAAACCATGTTAAACCAGAGATTGGGATCGGCTTCATATTCCGATGAAGTGTACCCTGTAACGGCTACACACGCCGGCCCGTGCGACGTGGACACGACTCGTCCGTTTTCCACTTTAACGGTGTAAATATAATCGGTCGTAGATTCTATGAGACGCCGATAGCGAGCTTCGCTTTGCTTAAGGGCCAAATCCGCCTGCCGCCGGTCAGTGATGTCCGCAAGAACGGTCATTTTTGACACGGTGTTATCGGCATGGACGATCGGCATACTGGCCGCACGATAGACGCAACCATCACGCGGATCGGTAATTTCATGATGCATGCTTTGTCTTTGCTGGACTTGCGGCATCGCACACCAGGGACAAATTTGCATGCGCCCAAAAACCACTTGAAAGCACGACTCACCCACGGCGTTCCGGCCTACTTTGCGAATCATAGCCGGATTCATATATTCAATGCGACAATCCGGCGAACAGATGTAAACCAGGTCGCTCATCGATTCCATCATGGACCGGTATTTCTGCTCGCTCTCCTGTAACTGGCGCTCAATCCACTGTTTGTCCAGCGCCAGCTTGACGGTCGCCAGCACTTCGTTATCATCCAACGGGAGGCGGATAAAACCAACGGGGTCTATAGCTTTGGCTTTCTGCAAAGCGTCGATATCCGTGGAATCTATCAGGAAAATAACCGGGATTTGCCACTGCTGATAAATGGCGGCCGCAACCTGAATGCCTTGCCAAGCATCCCCCAACCGCACATCGATAAGCACCAAGTCGGGCTTGAGGTTTTCCGCCAGGCGAATTGCGTCGCTGGTGCTGGCCACGACACCGGCAGTGGCATAATTCAGAATTTTCAGCAGGGCCTGTAATTTAACCGCCATGGTCGGATCACGGACGGCAATCAAAATACGCGCAGCGCTCATCGGCTTGATCCTTGCAATTTTTTAGCGATAGCGACTATCGCCCGGTTTCCGACACCACTTCCGCCCTGTCCACCAGTAACGGAATTTTAGCCATCGGCCAAAGTGCATCGGTCAAAACAAACTGGTTCAAACCAGGCTTCAACGGAATGCGCTCGATCCGCCATTCCGCCAACTGCATATTCTTGAAATCGGCCTGGCTGAGCATGCCAAAACGCACGCGCTTGTCCCCGTTTACGGCCATGGCGCGGATAAGCAGCGTGGCCGTGTTGGTTTGCGGCATGAGGTTATACACATCCAGCGTGGCCTTGTCCTCCAAAACCCGCCAGTCGCGAAAATCCTTGAGCTGTTGCCACAGCTTGACATAGCCCCAGGAAGGCGCATACAACACCAGCGCCGTCTGCCCCTGTTCGCGCGCGTGCCGGATAACATCCTCGCGGGTATTGTAAAAAATGGTGGAAATCAACCGATTGGTGGCCGGATCGTAAAAATCATCGCGATACGCCAAACCATACGCGGCCAGCTTGATCCCGGCCGAGTTGGAAAAAACGGCCTGGCGGGCAAAATGCCAATTGGCAAGCACACCCATGCGCGCCCGCTCGCTATGGCAATATTCCAAATAAGCCGCATCAGGGAATTTTTCGAAAAACGCCTTGGCCGTTGCGGGCCAATTGAAGCGTTTAAACAAATCCGCCGGCTCCGATGGCACCGTAAAAGTAAAATAGACATTGGTGGAATTATGCACGCGCAGTTCGTTCCACGGATCAAACCAACGCTCGACAAGGACGAGGTTGCGCGCGGGCAGATGCGCGTCGCACCACCGCGCCATTTCTTTAAATGGCGCCGGCTTGCCGGTGAGCTGGGTGCAATACCAGGCCGGTTGCAAACTTAATCCCACGCCGATCGCCGCCAGCGCATATGCCGGCATGCGCCGCCAGACCGGGGATTTAATCATCCGGCGCAACCCGGGCATGGCGGACACATGCCAGGCGCCGTAAGCCATCACACTCAAATACAAGGGCAATTCATAGGCCACATGCCGTTGGCCGTAAGGATATGCCGCCACAATTAGAGCGAGCCAATAGATCGCGAACCCCCCTAACAGGAACACGGTTATGATCCAAGCCCGGCGATAGCGCATACGATTAAACACCAACCCCGCGATTGCCAGGCCACCCGTAATAATGAGGAAACCGGCCCGCACCGGGGTCGCCCCCCACGAAGCGCTTCGCAACAAGCGCCACACAAATGCCGACAAGATTCCCTGGCCTGCGCCAAATAAATCCTTGTTCTGTTGTTTCATTTCCGGGCTTAGCTGTTCCTTCAAAAAATAAGGCAGCCCCCATGCCATGAATACCAGCGGGAGCCCAATTAAAAAACACACCGCAAGCCACCACCAGAAATCCGCCCGCGCAATCGGATTGCGCCACGCACGCCGAGCCAAAATCCATCCAAGAAACAGGGTAAACAAGGCTCCGACCCACCAGCCCGATGCGTGGCTGTAGGTCATGAGTAAAAATCCGATCTGGGTGGCGAAGTGAAATCGCAACGGAAAAGGAGCGTCCTGGTTGCGGTGCCGATAAGCCCACAAACACGCCCAGGCCTGCAGGGTTACACCCAACAAAAGTGGGGAATAAAAATAAGCTTCCCGGCTCAACTGGATATGGAACGGATTGACCGCCAGCCATAATGCCAGCACCAGGCCGAAGACGCGCCCGGCCATTTGCCGTCCCAGCAGATACATGCATAGGACGGTCACAATACCGCAGATCGCATTCGGCAGGCGAATCACGAAGGCCGTCGGAGCGAGATGCAGAACATCAATGTAAAACTTGGTAATGGCCAACGGAAAAGGCAGTTGGCCCGTGCGCCCCAAAAGTTCAATCCACTGGGTGAAAACCACCCAGCCACTCACCGGCCGATGGCAGATATCAAAAAAGAGAATGGTGTCGGCGCGAAAGGAAGGCACCCCGAGATGGAATAAACGAAGGCCCGCAGCCAAGGCTACGATCAACGCCAAAATCACAACAGGCCATTTTACCCTAACGCCCATAATATTCATTTTAGTCATAGCTCCGCAAATGAGCAATTGAAAGGATTCGGATAACACGCATTCCATTTAAATTTATTTATGCGCGCGGGGCTGGTTACGACAGACAAACACAAGCACGTCCTGCTTCAAGTACTGGTAAACACTATACGGAAAATTAGTGTCGTGAAGCAAAACCCGCCAGAAACGATATGAATAAAACCAGCCCGCGATACGGGCCAACCAATAGCGCCAACCAATCCAGCCCGCGCCGCGATAACGAACCATCCGTTCAATCCGCAAACCGCATTCCAGCAAAATTTGAGTCATATTGCGCTCTGCGGTCGGATAGCGATGGGTATAATCAAGATTCCAGAATTCCAAGCCCAGGCTCAAGGCATCGGGCACCACCAGGACCAACAGCCCATCCGGTTTCAACGCTCGGCAAAGTTCATCCGCAAACTTAAATCCCTGGGTGCCATCGGCCAGATGTTCGAAAACAAACGAAGAATATACCAGGTCAAAAAACCCGGGTTCAACCCCATCCGGCAAAGGAGGAACTTCGCCGAGCAACACGGGGAGATCACTGCCCAGTTCGCGCGCCATTTTCGCATTACGCTCAACACCCTGATACACCCATTTGCGACGGCGACAGGCGTTCGCAAAAAGACCAACACCGACACCCACCTCCAGGACATGAATCACGGATGGATTCCGGATCAAGGGTTGAATCCAATTCAGAATGCGCTCCTGACGTTCGGCCTCCATGCTTTGAACAAAAGGCCCATGGCCTTGCGCAACCTCGCTGAAACGATCGTATAGCGCCATATTGATTTACCTTATTGACAAAGTTGAGATACTTATCGTCGTCATCCCCGGATGATCCGGGCGAATATTATTTCCGCTCCTGACTGATCACCCGCGGCAATCTTAATAACGAACGGTCGCGCCATTGTTTTGTTTTGATTTGACATCGCAGGCGATGCATTGCCATTTCAAAATCAACCCTTAAGACCGACGGCAAACCCACCCAGAATGCCTGCCAAAGGTGATACCGCGAAATGGTGCCCGCCATTTTGAACAGCCAGAATGGGTTTAAAAGATAACAGCCGGTCATCAAAAGCGCCATTATCTGCATGCGCGAGCGATCGGTCATAATATAATCCGCGGTCTCGCAGGAAGCTTCGGTGGCGGAAAGGTCAAGACCCGCGAGAGCGGTTTTCCCTTCTTGCTTAAACAAACGACCATTTTGTTCAAACCACTGCCAAGCCTTGGTGCCTTTATGTGGTTGAAAAAGATTCCAGTAGACCCAATGTGGCCGAAGGCGCCGGACCAAACGGATTGATTCCATGTCCGTGGCCGGGGTAGCACCGGGCAACCCGATAATAAAACAGGTATAGAGCCGAAATCCATGACGCTTGATCATCTGCGCCGCCTGTATGATCTGTTCGATGGTTTCGCCCTTGTTAACCAGATTAAAAACTTCACGATTTCCAGATTCAACCCCGATACAAAGATGATCCACGCCGATTATTTTAAGCAGGCCCAGCAGCTCATCGTCTATCCCGTCACCCCGCAAATTATCAATATGCAGCTGCCGTTTAATGCCACGCGCTATATAATCCCGCAGAAATCGCTTGAATCGCGGAAGATCAAAAGTGGGGCAATCATCCACAATCCGTATAAAAGTTATAGCCGGGTTACGCCGCACATCATCCTGAAGCTCATCCAGACAAACGGAAACGTCGCGATATTGAATTTTTCGGGAAGTGATGCATTTGACCGTGCAGAACGAGCAAGCATACGGACACCCACGCGACAACTGAATGGGACGATAAATCATTTTGGCGTAACCACCCCACGCAAGATTAAAATCGGCCTTGGGAACCTCGTTAATGTCCGGGGGCGGATCATTTACAACCACAGTCTGCGACTCAAGTTTTATGTCATGGAGCCGGGCGGTCAGGCAGTGTTCCGCATTGCCGACAAAAATCCAGTCACCGAGGTGCTCATCAACAAGTTCGTTCTGATAAAGACTGGCATGCGGCCCGCCCAAAATGATGGGAATTTTGCTCTTTGCCCGGACCTGGGCGATTAATGGCCGAATTTTGTGCATATTGACGGTATATAACGTAAATCCAATCAGATCGGGCTTAAATTCATCGAGCAACTTGTCCAATGCGGGCGCATGGGGGGTAAAATTAAAATCAACAACCAAGGGATTATGTCCTTGCTCTTTGAGCTTGGTCGCGAGCAAAACCAGGCCATAATGCGGCCACTGTGCACCGGTGCCGGGTGGATAAATCAGAAGAATATTTTTTTTGATAGAGGCAACGTTCGTTTTCATAATAACATTAAAGCGTTATCCGGTCGCGTCAACATTTAGCGTTCAACCGCGTTTGATATCAAAAAAAAGCCCTTGCCCCAGAAAACACCATCTCGATCTGCTGGTATTATATCCACTCAAAACGCATTTTTCCCATCAATAACCGGCAACTGCACAATTAAAAAATCAACGCATCACCGCGCGCTGAATCAATTCGTATATCATTTCGACCACGCGAATACCTTCTTCCGCATCCATGCCTTTCAAGGCATCATCGCCGCGAATGGCCCGATAAAAGCGATCCTGCACCTCCTGGTTGCCGTAAAGATGCCGCCCGGCGACATAGCGCATGCCGCCGGCACATACACCCCAGAGATGCTGGGACACGGAAGCAAAACTGGTGCGGAAAAGGCCTTTGGCCGAATTACCGGAGCCACCGGGCAGATAGATGTAAACATCGCGCCCAACATCAATATCCGCAACCCCCTTGTCACCTGCCACCACAAAATGCATTTCGGTCAGACTAGACGCGAAATTGATATGCAGATAGAGCGGAAACCCTGTTGCCGACTGGTATTCGCCGGTGACCATGCCGGGGGTGCTTTGATTTCCGGAAGATTGCCGGACACACGCATGCAACAATTCAAGATTACTTTCCGCCAGCCATCGAAACATATAATAAAAATGGGGCGCCACATCAAAGAATAGCCCAAACGGCAGCTGTTCACACCAAGCCGGAGCACGCCGGGCACCATTACACAACCGCACACCATAGATTGCTCTAATTTTGCCAATCCGTCCGCCGGCCAAATCCTCCTGGAATCGATGGGCTGAACGCGCGAACTGGAAGTTATGAATAACGGCCAGGACCCTTTTCTGCGCCTTGGCGAATTGGTGGAGTTGGCGCCCCCGGGCGGGATCAACAATCATTGGTTTTTCAAGCAACACATGTTTGCCATTCTCCAAGGCTGCCTGGGCAATGTCATAATGCAAGTGCGGCGCCGTGCCGATCACAACCGCATCGGCTTGCGCCTGCCAACCTGAATCCAACTTGATCACATTTGCATAATTTTTGATCTTGAATCTTTTGGCCGTATGCTTGGCCGTTTGCAATTCACCCGCGATCACGCCGATCAGCTCAAACCTTGGATTTTTCAAAATGGAAGGAATATGGCGGTTATTGGTCACCCAGCCGCCGCCGATACTGATAATTTTTACGGAGCCGGCCATAATATTAATAATGCTTTTGGATTATCCCGTCAAAGACCGCCACGGAAAAAATCGATTTGAGATTGCGCCCTCGTTCGCCTGAGGCGATGGCAGCACATGCAAACGGCACCGGACGGCCGTCTTCGCGCCGGTGTAATTTTTATTTAACAAAATCAGCGTGCCATGCGCGCCCAGGAAAGTCAAGGAGAACCATGTTGCCAGCAGAGACTACTTGCATCGCCCTGCGCCCTGAAAACTGCGCCAAATATGCGCGCGCGCTGACAACGGCAACATTCCCTTCGAAAACGGCAGCGGCAACGGACGAAGGCCGCTTGCCATCATTTACGGCATTTTTTTTATTGCATCGCCGCAAGCGGCCGCTACACTTTCAGCAAATTGTGCAGTGAAATATTGCTGTCGGCAGGCACTTGAAAATGCGCGCTGTAATTAGAAAAATCGCAATTCTGACATACAAGCGCATCGGGCGCATCATTCCGCGCAGTGTTCGCAACCTCGGCTATCGCCTGCTCTACGCTTCCGGCACGGACAAAAAAATTATAATGTATTGCGATGTTGTCGGAACCTGCAATTTACGATGTCCCGCCTGCCCGGTTGGCAATACCGGGTCTACCGCCGGTCTGCGCCCTATAGATCCCGAACTTTTTACCAGGATCATTCAAAAGGCAAAGAAAGATTACGGCGTGTTTTTTGTCGGCCTATATCATTGGGCGGAACCGCTATTGCACCCCCAATTACCGGATCTAATTCGTATTGTCAAAAAAGAAGGCTTGCTGTGCGGAATAAGCAGCAACCTGAACATAACATGCAATTACGAAGCAATTCTCGCTGCGGATCCTGACGATTTCAGGATTTCCCTTTCCGGATTCACCCAGGAAATTTACGGGCAGACACATGTCCGCGGCGACATTGAGAAGGTTAAACAGAACATGCAGCTTTTAAGCGCGGCCAAGCGGCGGCTGCGTAGCAATAAAACCCTGATCCATGTTTACTTTCACAAGTACCGGCATAACCTGCATGAGATTGCGCCCATGCGCAAATTTGCCAGTTCACTGGGATTCGGCTGGCTGGAAAATTGGGCCTACTTCATACCGCTGGAGCGTGTTTTCGAGCTGGTGGACGAAACGCTTCCCAAAGAACAGCAGCAATTCATCAACACCCAATTTGCGCTGCCAATCACCAAGGCCATTGAAGCGGCCAAAGATTTTAAGCATAATGTTTGCGCGGCTATTGAAGACCAGTTGTATTTGGACTCCAAAGGCGATGTAACCCTATGCTGCGCAACTTACGACACCGCGGAAAACCGCTTAGGGGCATTTTTGGACATGACCAAAGCCGAAGTGCTCCGCGCTAAAACCAACCACCCCATATGCCTGCGCTGCCGCGCATTGGGCCTGCACGCTTACTTTGCCTATCATGATAACCCGGCGCTTTTAAAAAAATACGATATTCTGGCAAAGGCCGCACTAAAAGAATCCGTCACGGATGCGCGCCGGTGAGCGGCCTAGCCAAACATATCGTCTAACCGCGCGCGCGCAGCATTCAACCGGGCAGCATCAAGGTTGGGGAACACCGGACCGGATGGCCCCGCCATATAATTCGCAGGTACACTCCCCGGTCAGATATACCTGTGTATCGAAAAGGTATTTTTTAACGATGTTACTGAACAGCGCCACCTCGTCCTTGCCATTGGAATACCGGAGATAACGCCGCGCTAATTCAAGCCCGTCCCCCGGCAACAAACTACAAAACGCACCGATCCGGCGCAGACGTTGACGGTCGCGCACATCCGGCGTTATATCCTGGATCCGATCTTCGAATTGCCCGATTTTTTCATGCAGACTCCGGCCGGCTGCCGTCGGATGTTGTGCCGCATATGCGCATATATCCTCATTCAGAACCGCCACCGAAAACACCTGATGCTTTTGAAGATGCCTTTCCACAAAAAGCTCGGCATCCGGCAGGCAACTAAGGTAGGCTAAAATGTGAAACATGTAGCG
>CAYYBV010000035.1:2931-13071 GCA_964469675.1 uncultured Verrucomicrobiota bacterium | reverse complement strand
AGGGTCCCCGTCGTATGCAGCCACGAGTTGTCCGCTAAAATATTTTTACACCGGCGCATGAGGTCCAGCATGCCTATCACGTCACCCCACATGGCCTGCATATAGATCATGGGCATTTGCGGAAATGTTTTGGCCAATGCCAGCATTTCGGCCAGATTAACGCCGTCATGGCGGTCGAGGAACAATACCGGCTTGAGTGTGGCCAGCATCCGGATTACCGGCTCAACCTGCGGCAGGGTATGCCGCAGCGTTCCGGGAAAGATTCGCAGAGCATGCACCTGCTCGCGTTGCATGGCCAGCTTCAGGTCGCGAATGATGCCGGGGCGGTATAACATCGTGGGCGCAATGACGAACGCGGGGATCAGCCGCTCGCGCGCCCTGGCCGCCTGGAGATCCTCTATCAGTTTGCGATTGCCCCAGACCGGGTCCAAGTCCCGTGCGGACAGATGCCAAACCAAGGCGCGGGCGATGCCCATGCGGTCCATGTGTGCCAGCAAATCGCCGGGCGTGGCAAATTCCGGGATGGCCCGCGCCCCGCAGCCGAAATGGGCGTTGGCATCAAAAAAAGAAAGGTTGCTTGTTTCTTGTTGTGAAGCAGGCATTTGGTTTCCTAACGTGAATGATTACTTTCATTAATTTAAAAATATCACAAAATCAAGAGCCGTGTGCAAAGGGGAAATAGGCGTCGACGGCTTACGCCGCTTGGATTTTTCGCTAGCATCCGTGCCATCTGGTTTAGTCCTTTAAATATGCAAGCGTCTGGCGCAGGCTTGTGGAAGACGGCAGGGTTGGGCTGTATTCCAACGCAAACACGCCCTTGTAGCCCATGGCTTCGAGCTGGCGGACCAGGAACGGGTAGTTTGTCTCGCCCAGCCAGAGTTCATGCCGCCCCGGATGGCCGGCCGAATGAATATGGCCGATCACATCAAGGTTCTTACGGATGTGTCCGGTCAGGTCGCCTTCCATGATCTGCATGTGATAGCAGTCGAACAATAGTTTCAGGCGCGGGGAATTGACCTTGCGGCATAACTCCGCGCCTTCATCGGAGCTGGTCAGGAAATAGCCGGGATGGTCCACTTTGTCGTTCAGCACTTCGAGTAACAGCGTGATGCCGGCCTTTTCCGCCCGTTCTGCCGTGGCTTTAAGACCCTCCAGGACGTTCTGGCGCATCTGCGTGCGTGAAAGTCCCTTAACCAGATTGCCGGTGCAGACGATTGCCGCGCCGATATTGGCCTCGCGGCAAAAAGACAGCGTGGCATCCGTGAGCTTTAGCCATTCCGGTTGCCGCGCGGAATCGGTCAGGCCACCACCTAGGCTGCCGTCTGGCGAGCCGATTACAACGTTGGTTATGGTAACCCCGGCTTTTTCGGCGGCTGTCCGCACGCTTGCTGCTTTCTTGGATTTTCTGGCATCGCCAATGCTCTTGGTCGACACGAGATCGCCAAACCACATTTCGGCGAACCGGAAACCGGCTGACGCCACCAATGGAATGCGATCGAGAAACGGTATATCCGTAAACAACATTTCCAGGCAAGCGCCATAGTGCATAGTTTATCCTCCTTGTCTGATAGGGCTCGCGACGTTGGATGCTGGCCGGTTTTTTTTCTGGCTATACTTTGGCCAATACTTTGTTGATGCCCTCGGCGACGGCGCGGCAATCCGCGGCGGTGAAGTTGGCGTTTATCCCGATGACGACAGACCGGCCGAGATAGTCCAGTGTGTGCGGGCACATGTCCTTGGAGTAGGCGGGTAGTTGTGATTTCTTCACGCCGCTCCATGGCAGGCCATCCGGGGCGACCGCTTTCTGTTCCATGATATGGTCCCAATGCGTGTAAATGTGCCAGTTCTTGATTTTGGCGTCGTAAATGCCGCCGGCCGGTACACCTTCCGCCTGCATGGCTTTGGTGGCCCATTTGGTCGTTTCCACATCCGGCATGAAAAGCACCAAGTTGCTGGCGATGTCACCCTTGGGGTCTGAAAGGCGGTTGAACTTTACGCCCTTGGGCAATACCAGCTCCGCCACGATCCGTTGCTTGGCCACGCGGTAGCCATTTATGATCTTATGGGCTTTGCGGATTTGTGCCAGAGCCACTGCGCCCTGCAGCTCGCTCATGCGGTAATTTTCGCCGCAGAAGAGCTCGCCTCCGCGCCTTTCCGAGGCGAAGCGGTTCGGGCGCCAGCAGGCAGCGCAATCGTGCCAGGACTGCGCGCGGGTGTAAAGCCACTCGTTGCTGGTCGTCACGAAGCCGCCTTCGCCGCTGTTCAAAACCTTGTAATAGTCAAAGCTGAAACAGCCGAGTGTCCCGATACTTCCCAGCATTTTGCCGCGATAGGAGCCGCCCGCCGCCTGGGCCACATCCTCAATCAGCACAAGCTTGTGTTTAGCGGCCAGCGCCTTCAGTTCCGCCATTTGGGCCGGGAACCCGAGCATATGCACGGCGGCAATGGCCTTGGTGCGTGGCGTGATGCGGCGCGCGACATCGCGAGGGTCAAGGGTCAGCGTGTCGTCCACTTCGGCGATTACGGGGATGGCGTTGCAGGCGCCCACCGTGGAGGCCGTGGCAAAAAAAGTGTAGGCTGGCACAATGACTTCGTCGCCCATTCCAATGCCGGCTGAACGCATGGCGGCAATCAGGGCCGAGGTGCAAGAGTTGACGGCCAGGCAATAGGGCGCCCCGATGAAACGGGCAAATGCCTTTTCGGCCGCATCCACCTTGCTCGGGCGCGGGTTGTAATAGCGGAAGAGATGCGGTCCCTTGATGGCCTTGGCCGACTTGCGAATGGTCGTTGTCAAAGTCTTGCGTGTGGCCGCCGGGAACTCCCAGAGATCGAGCAGCTCCAGCAATTCTTCCACATGAATCTTCGTGGGGTAGGGCCCCGTGTGTTTGACGGCCTTGGCGCCGCCATCAATTGCCAGTTTTTTTTCCATGGCGTGATCTCCTGTCTTTTGAGTTTAGAATTCTGTTTAACGATTGCCGGTTACTCTATGTTGCCTGGGCAAAAAGAGCAATAGACGCAATGGCAAATTATTTGTATTATCTTGCATGCATCAAAACAAGCCAAAAGTTTTCCCGGAGGTGTGTGCGGCGGCTTGCGGGTACACCTGGCTGATGCCGCCGGCGGAGATGCCCGTGCTGATCAATGCGACCCGCGCGGTCCGGACGGTGCCACCGGCGTGCCGGAGTCCCGGGCACAGCAATCCATACTGGGTGCTTGATTACAGCCTGTCGGATTTGGGTTTGTTCAAAGTGGGGAAGCGCAAGGCGCCCTGGTTGCGCCATCCGGCCGGCGAGGCCCTGCTATATGCGCCGCGCACGCTTTACTGGGAGGACATGCGCCGGGTCAAGCTGCCCATTCGCAATGCCTGGATCATGTTCCGCGGCGGTCCGGGTGCGGGCCTGGATCAGTTCGTGCGGCGCGCCAGCGGCTATACCAAATTTACGGATCCCGAGGGCCGCTTGGGGCGCCTGATCGAGCAGGCGGCTGAAAGCGGCCAGAACGCCGGGGAAAATGGTTTCTGGAAGGCCATGGGTTTTTTTTACGAGGCCCTGGACTTGCTGCGGCATAGTGATCCGATCGATGTTGATACTTACCGGATCCCGGCGTCTTTTCCGCTGGGGCCGCCGACGCTTTCCGCGGCGGTAACGGCCTTTTTGGGCGCACACATTGCCGAGCGCCTTTCGTTGGAGGCCATTGCGCATCATCTGCATGTCAGCGTTTCGACGCTCTCGCATCGTTATCGCGCCGAAACGGGTGAATCACCGATGGCTACGCTCATGCGACTGCGCATCCAGCAGGCGCGCAATCTCGTGCTGAAAGGCCAGCGTCTCAAAACAATCGCCGCGGCGCTTGGTTTTAGCGATGTCTATTATCTTTCCCGGATGTTCAAGCGCGTGGCAGGCCAATCGCCCCGCCAGTTTGTCAAGGCGCTGAATGCGCCACTTTGCGCCGCGCACCCAAAAATGAAACCCAATCAAAAGCCTTGAAGAAAGAGTAACAAGCTATGCAATCCAGCCTGGATTATACCATCACCCGCGACATTCTGGCCGAGGGTTCCGACGGCCTGACCCAGTGGTTTCAGCCTCGTGCAGCCGTCCTGCCACCTAACGCGGCGGTGATCATGCTGACGCGCTCGATTCTCGCTGGCAGCGATTTGTTTACCGCCATTCAGTCCATGCACTCTTATGATGGAGGCCGAACATGGTCCCAGCCGGTGGCGCATCCGGAATCACTGGGCCGGCGCCGCGAACCGGGAGGCACCGAGGTGGTGCCGTGCGATATGACCCCTGTCTGGCATGTGGCTTCGGGTAAACTGCTCGCCACCGGGCATACGGCCCGCTACCTTGATGGCAAGCTGGCCCCACGTCCGTACCGCCGCGAGGTTCCATATTCCGTCTATGATCCTGCCGCACGCACCTGGTCGGCTTGGCGCGCCCTGGATCTGCCCGACAGTGACGGGCATTTCTTCAGCGCCGGCGCCGGTTGCACCCAGCGCGTCGATCTGGCTAACGGCGAGATCCTGCTGCCGATTTATTTCATGCCGCGCGCAACAGCAGGCGACGCCCGACATAAATTACATTATGCCACCGTGGTGCGCTGCGCTTTCGATGGCGCCACCCTGCGCTACCTGGAGCACGGCAACGAGTTTACCTGTCCGGATCCGCGCGGATTCTGTGAGCCGTCTCTGGTTCGTTTCCAGGGCCTTTTTTATTTGACCCTGCGCAACGATCTCCGCGCCTACGTGTCCGTGAGTGACGATGGGCTTCACTTCCCGGCGCCGCGGCCCTGGACGTTTGACGATGGGCGGGAACTTGGCAGCCACAACACCCAGCAACACTGGGTGGCCCACAGCGAGGGGCTGTTTCTGGTTTATACCCGTAGCGGCGCCGACAACGACCATGTCTTCCGGCATCGCGCCCCGCTGTTCATGGCCCGCGTGGATACGGAGCGCCTGTGTGTGCTCAAGGCCAGCGAGCGCATTCTCCTGCCTGAAAAAGGGGCGCAGTTCGGTAACTTCGGCACGGCCAACGCCTCCCGTGACGAGTCGTGGGTCATTGATGCCGAGGGACTGCAGGGCGACGCGCAAAAACCACTGGATATTGCGCGCACGCTCCGGCGGGGCGCCAACAACCGGCTGTACCTCTGCCGGGTGCGCTGGAACCGGCCCAATCTGCTAGTCAACGTCGCGGAACAGCTTTCATCTCAACTTTGATGGAAGGTCCGCGATAGTCCTAAAAACCCATGCCGGCAGGAAAATCTTGGAGCCAGTTTTGGTGCCCCAGTATAAAGAGTTGATCAGTTAATGAAGGCAGCCTACAAACGTCGGAAAGTGGCCAGAGCGCCAAAATAATAATTTTCAGAAGACCATGTTTTTTTACGCGGTCCTGGGATTGCTTGGCCGGTAATGCCGCTGCGGTGCTGTCATCGGCAATTGTGGCGTGATATGTGTGACAACAATATCTTTACGGTTTATGTGGCCTATGGTATTTGTTTCATCGAATGAGCAATTATGCCTGGCATCCACATTTTACAGCCTGAAAGCCAGGTGGGTGCGATGACAGGCAGGTCGGTTGATGATCGGAAGGCTACCGGATTGAGCTTGGGTATTGGCGGTTTCCCCGGGATGATTGGCTTATGAATAGCAATGTTTTATTTGCGTTGGGCCTGACGCTCCTGGCCGGCATGGCAACCGGCACCGGAAGTGCCATTGCGTTTTTTGCGAAGCGGACCAATTACCGTTTCCTTTCTGTAGCCACGGGTTTTTCGGCCGGTGTGATGCTCTATGTGTCGTTTGTGGAAATCTACGCCAAAGGCGGCCATGCCTTGGTGCAGGCCTATGGGACGGTGTTGGGCCACTGGGTCAATGCCGGCGCGTTCTTCGGCGGCATCCTCCTGTTCGGGATCATTGATAGGCTGGTGCCTTCCGCCGAAAACCCGCACGAGGTCCATAGCGAGCAGGAAACTATGCCGCTCCATGACCGTTTCGCCCCCATGCCCGATTTTGGGGGTATTGCCGCCGATCCGTCCCATGCGGGGAACGGCGCCCATGACCACCGCGTAAACCATGCGCGCCTGTTGCGCATGGGCTTGTTTACAGCTCTGGCCATTGGTATTCATAATTTCCCTGAGGGGCTGGTTACTTTTTTTGCGGTTCTGGAAAACCCAGGCGTTGGAGCCGCAATTGCCATCGCGGTTGCGCTGCATAATATTCCGGAAGGCATCAGTGTTTCCGTCCCGATTTTTTATGCCACGGGCAATCGCCAAAAGGCTTTCCTCTATTCACTTTTGAGCGGCATGGCCGAGCCCATCGGCGCGCTGATTGCCTGGCTGGTAATGCTGCTGCTAATGCGTGGCACCGCTGGGGGGTTCCCCCCGTCGTTGATGGGCGTGCTTTTCGCCGGCGTGGCTGGGATCATGGTCTATATCAGTCTGGATGAGCTCCTGCCGACCAGCCGTGCTTATGGCAAAGGACACGACAGCATCTTCGGCCTGGTTTTGGGGATGGCCATTATGGCCGTCAGTCTGCTCTTGATGAAATGAGGATGTTTTTTTTGCACCCACCCGGTGCTGGTGCCGTCCGATTTAAAATTTGCTACAATCGGCGCAAACCATTTGGCCAGCAGGCGTTATTTCGATGCCTGGCCAGCGGCGGTGATGGTCAGGCCGCCGTGTTTGACGCCCCGCAGGGCGATGAGGCGATCGGCCAAAGTTTTGACTCGTAATGCTGGTCCACGGACTATGATGACCTCCAGGCAGTTGGCGTGGTCCAGGTGGACGTGCGTGGTGCTCAAGATCAGTTCGTGGTCGGCATGCTGCAGGTCGGTTAAATGATCTTGTAGTTTATGCTGTTGATGCGCATAGGCCAGGGAGATTACGCCAACCACATTGCCTTTGGCGCCGCGCCATTGTTCGTCCATCAGGTTTTTGCGGATCAGGTCGCGCACGGCTTCCGAACGGTTCTGGTAAGCGTGCCGGGCAATAAAACTATCGAAAGCGGCCAGCAGGTCCGGTTCCAATGCAGTTGAAAAACGGGTGATCATAATAGCGCGACTTTCTTCTTCAAATTAAACTATAATCGGCACGCTGGTGGGTCAAGTTAAAAAACATGAGGGCGGTTACGGCGTATTTTTGGGGGCGAACTGCGCGCAGGTGTCGGTTGCTTCTACTTCCCGGTTAGACCGGCCGCATCGTTGCAGGAATGGGTTGACCACGTAATGGGCGCAATGCCGGCAAAGCCGGCCAACGGTTTCGCGCATCTCCTGCTCGCCAAATACCTTTGGCGGTGGCGGCAGGTCCTGGCGGCCGAAACCCGGAATGATTTTTTTGGTCTTGTATGGAACTGCGGTCTCATCGACAAACACTTGGCCGCAGGCGGCGCAGGAAAGCTTTTCGCCGATGAGCTTGAATCCCTCGTAGACTTTTTCGCGTTTGAGCAATGTATCTTGGCCGCAGGTCGGGCAAATAATTGCGACCTTCCGGTCAGGCGTTTGATCGTGTGATTGTTGCATGGTCTTAAGTTTGGTGAAAATGTATTGCCCTTGTCAAGCAGGTAAGCGGTGTTTGCTGAATTGAGCGTTTGTGCCTTTGTGAAAGCGTACGCTGCGCTTTTGCCGCAATCACCCGGCGCCAGTTCGGTTGGGTGTTCCCCTGGTCAGATGTTCATGTTTGCATAATTTGTGGATTTTCAGCATAGTAGTCACCTAACGCACAATCGGCAGTATTCGGCAAAAGGATTGCAGCAATGGCAAAAATCAATTTCAAAGGCAGCCTCATTCACACGGCGGGCGAACTTCCGCAACGGGGAACAATCGCGCCGGGTTTCAAGTTAACGGGCGCGGATCTTGCGGATGTGACGTTGGCCGCGTTCGGGCGTAAAAAAAAGATTATTAATATCGTGCCCAGCCTGGATACGCCCGTGTGCGCCATATCGGCGCGCAAGTTCAGCGAAGCTGTCGCGCTGCTGGCGGATACGGTGCTCATCAATGTTTCGGCGGATCTGCCCTTTGCTCAAAGCCGGTTCTGCGCGGCGCAGGGTCTGAAGAATATTATTGCGCTTTCCACCCTGCGTTCCAGCTTTGGCACGGAATATGGCGTGCAAATCACAGACGGACCGCTGGCCGGGCTGATGAGTCGCGCCGTGCTGGTTTTGGACGGTAATAATTTCGTTGTCCATGCCCAGCAGGTGCCGGATATCGCCCAGGAGCCGGATTATGCAGCTGCCTTGGCAGCGGTTGAAGCGCGTATGGTGTAAAGGCGTGCGGCCGACTGCGGGTAGCCATGGTGAAACATTTTTGGGCAGACAGGGCGCCGGTGGTCTGAACGAGTACAATTATGAAAACTTTGACATCGTTACTGGTCAAAGGCTTGTCGGCGATTTTGCCAGTCAGTATCGTGCTGTTTTTTATCTACTGGATTGGGTTTACCGCCGAGCATGCGCTGGGTATTCTGTTGAAAGCCGTGTTGCCGGAAAGCATCTACCTGCCGGGCATGGGCTTGCTGGCCGGATTAGTCCTGGCAATCGGCGTCGGGCTCCTGCTCAATATCTGGCTGTTCCAGAGGATAGTGGACATGGTCGAGGGCTGGTTGGCGCGCGTGCCTTTGGTTAAAACGGTGTTGGGCGGTATCAAAGATTTGATGGCATTCCTGGCCAAGGGTAATAAGAAAAACGCAGGTAAAAAATTTGTGGTGCGCGTGGAACTGGGTAATGACATTCGCATGCTGGGAATCATGACCCGGCAGGATTTGGACGTGAAGGGGACGGAAGCCTTTGGTGAGGGTCGTTGCGCCGTTTATTTGCCGATGAGCTACCAGATGGGTGGATACACCCTGTATCTTCCCAGGTCAAGGCTTACGCCGATAGACATGTCGGTCGAGGATGCGATCCGGTTCGCAATTACGGCGGGGATGTCCAGTGAAAAGAAGGGGAACGGCCAGTCGGCGGCTGCTGCCAAGGATGTTTTGCCATGATTAGAACCGGTATTGGCTTTGATGCGCATCGGTTGGTCAAGGGTCGGCGGCTAATCCTGGGCGGAGTGATGATTGAGCATGCCATGGGGCTGGAGGGGCATTCTGATGCCGATGTGCTCTGCCATGCGTTGGCCGATGCCTTACTGGGCGCCATGGCCGATGGTGATATTGGTATGCATTTTCCGGATACCGATCCGTGCTGGAAAAACGCGAGCAGTCTCGATTTGCTGGCGCAGGTCGTGGCGCGGCTGAAAAACGGCTGCGCGCGTGTGGTGCACGTGGATGCCACCATCATGGCCGAGGCGCCGAAACTCTCACCCTATCGGCAGGCCATGCGCGAGCGGCTGGCCCCCGTGTTGGAGGTGCCCTTGGGGGGAGTTTCAATCAAGGCTACGACCGTTGAAGGCATGGGCGCTTTGGGCCGCCGGGAAGGCATTGCCGCAATTGCGGTGGCGACGGTGGAGGTGGTGGTATAGTGATCAGCCAGCAGTGCTTGGCAACACGAGGCGCTAGGAACTAAAAGCGTATTTCCCATGGCTTTCCAGATTTACAATACACTGATGCGGTGTGTGCAGGAATTTGTGCCACTCCAGCCGCCACAGGTCCGGCTTTACACCTGCGGCCCGACGGTTTATGACTTTGCCCATATCGGTAATTTCCGGGCCTACGTGTTTGAAGACCTGCTCCGGAGAACACTGCGCATGCGTGGGTTCCAGGTGATCCAGGTCATGAACCTTACGGATGTTGACGACAAAACCATCCACGGCGCGCAGGCGGCCAAGCTGGCCTTGAGCGCTTACACGCAAAAGTATAAAGACGCATTTTTTGATGACTTGCGTGTTTTGGCGATCGAGCCGGCCGAGCACTATCCGGCCGCCACGGCGCATATCCCCGCAATGATTGCCCTGATTGAGGCACTGTTCCGCAATGGCTATGCCTACCGATCCGAAGACGGTTCGGTGTATTTCAGCATCGCCAAGTTTAAGGATTACGGCAAACTGGCGCATCTTGACATAAGTGGACTCAAGCCCGGGGCGCGCATTGCGCAGGACGAATATCATAAGGAAAATGCGGCCGATTTTGCCTTGTGGAAAGCATGGCAAGCTGCGGACGGTGACGTGGCCTGGGATTCGCCCTGGGGACGCGGCCGTCCGGGGTGGCACATCGAGTGCT
>CAYYBV010000035.1:0-2921 GCA_964469675.1 uncultured Verrucomicrobiota bacterium | reverse complement strand
GGCCATGAGTATGCAATATCTGGGGACAAGCCTGGATTTGCACACGGGCGGTGTTGATAATATTTTTCCACACCATGAGGATGAAATTGCCCAGAGCGAGGCCGCCACTGGCCGGCCCTTTGTCAAATATTGGATGCATTGTGCCCATTTGGTCGTGGATGGCCGTAAGATGTCAAAATCGCTGGGTAATTTTTTTACGCTGCGTGACATCCTGCAACGTGGTTATTCCGGTCGTGAAATCCGCTATGCGCTCATGGCGGTCCATTATCGCCAGCCGCTCAATTTCACCTTTGAGGCGCTGGATGCCGCCCGTGGCGCCATCGCGCGCCTGGATGAGTTTGCCGGACGCTTGCAATCGGCTAGCACTGGCATCAAACCAGAAATCAGCAAGCAGCAACCAGGAATGAGCGAGTTGCCTGCCTGGATTTCTGCATGTCGGAAGGCTTTTACGTGTGCGCTGGATGATGATCTCAATATTTCGCTGGCCTTGGCCGCGCTGTTTGATTTTGTTCATGCCGGTAACAAGCGCCTGGATGAGGGTGCCTTGAACCCGGCCGAAGCTGTTCTGGCACTTGGTACGCTTGAGCATTTTGACTGCGCACTGGGTGTCCGACCAGGCAGTGTGCAAGTCGCACCGACGGCTGCCGTCAATTTGGCTCAGGCCCGACTGGAATCCCGCCGTCGTAAGGATTGGGCCGAGGCCGATCGCCTGCGGCGGGAGGTGGAGTCTCAAGGTTGGATCATTCAAGATGTGTCCGACGGATTCAAGTTAAAGCGGAAAAGCCCGGTATGAAACCACGCGGCAAATTTATTACCTTTGAGGGCCCGGAAGGCAGCGGTAAGTCAACGCATGCTCGCCTGCTGGTTGCACAGCTTGAGGCGTCTGGTTATGCTGTGATTGCCACGCGCGAGCCGGGCGGCACGCCGGTGGGCGAAGCCGTTCGCCACTTGCTTCAGCACGATGCTGGTGGCGAAGGGATGTCCGCGGAGGCCGAGCTGTTCCTTTTCATGGCCAGCCGTTCGCAACTGGTGCGTCAGGTCATCGTGCCCGCGCTGTTGAATGGGGTTTGTGTGGTGTGTGACCGGTTTGCCGATTCCACGACCGCTTATCAGGGATATGCGCGCGGCTGTGATGTCGAAAAAATCATGGCCTTAAATGACCTGGCCACCGGCAGCCTGGCGCCTGATCTTACAATTTTGCTTGATTTGGATGTTAAATCCGGATTTGAACGCCTGCGTCATCGTAATCTGTGCCAGGGAGTGGAGAAGGACCGCATCGAGCGCGAAACGCTTGGCTTTCACGAGCGGGTGCGCTCCGGTTACCTGGCTTTGGCGCGGCGTTGGCCACAACGTATCCGGGTCGTGAATGCCGCGCGTGCGGCGAAGGTCGTTCAGGCCGATATATGGGGGTTGGTACAGCATGCCGTTGGCACCTGAAGTGGAACAGGCTTTGGCCTTGCTGCGGCAAAGCCTTGATGTCGGCCGCCTGGCGCATGCGTATCTGATCGTTGGCGCCCCGCGGGGCGCGGCCGGGGCATTGGCCGAAATGGTCGTTGCCATGCTCTATTGCACGGCGCCAACTGCACGACCGTGTGGCGAGTGCGCCAAGTGCCGGCAAATCGCCGCGCACGCCCATCCCGATGTGCTGTGGGTGGAACCACAAAAAAAATCACGAGGTATTTTGACGGCACAAATCGAGGCGGTTCAGGAGCATATCAATCTGACTTGCTTTGAGGGCGGCTGGAAGGCCGTCGTGTTTTTAAATGCCGACCGACTCAATCCGCAGGCCTCGAACCGGTTGTTAAAAACACTCGAGGAGCCGCCGGATAAATGCTTGTTCCTGCTGGTTACCGATCAGCCGACGGCGCTCCTGCCTACGGTGGTGTCGCGTTGCCAGCGCGTGGTGCTGGCGGCGACAGCCGCTGTTACCGGCTTAAAATTGCGCGATGCCGTTGTCTCGGCCATGACCGGGATCACAGGGCAGACCCTGGTTGCGGCGGTGGAACGCGCGCGCAAGTTGCTCGCGGTTTTAAAACAGGTGCGGGAAGAAATTGAAAAGACGGTGGATGCTGACGAGCATACGGATGCTTCGGCATCCGAGGAGCTGAAAGCCGCCAAGGAAATTCGCGAAGCACGTATCGAAGGCCTCTACAAGGAGGCGCTTGCCGAACTGTTTCGCTGGCTTTTGTTGTGGCATCGGGATGTGTTGCTTCGGGTTGTTGGCGCCGACGACAAGGTTGTACCGGTGTTCCCTGATCAGGCTGCAGCCGTGCAGCAGTCGGCCGCCGCATTGACTTACCGGCGTGCATTGGATAATATTAACACGATCGAAGATATGCGCTGGCAGGCTGCGCAGAATTTACCCGTGCCAATGGTTTTGGAGCGTGGATTGATCTGTCTGGCTGCGTGGTCATCGCAAGTAGCTGAAGCCCGTACGGCCGGAAGCCGCACGCCAAGCATGTGAAACTGCGCTGAAAGCACAATCTGGCATTTAGGCTGGTGTGTTGCTGATGGTTCAAACCTGTATTTGGGATGCAATTTAATGCCACGATTATTGCATATTAATTGTGACGATACGCATCCCTGGCGTTGCGTTGCGCCCATGGATTTGGCCATTGGTGTCGGTGACGCCTGTGTTGTGGAGGCCGACCGTGTATCAGAATATGGGTATGTGCTCTCGATTGCGGGTGAGACCCAGGCTGTGCCTGAAGGCATCCCCCGGGTTTTGCGACGCGCTACCATGCAGGACCAGGCGATGGTCGCTGAAAACCAGCTTTTTTCCAAGACTGCCTGGCGATTGTGCCAGGAAAAAGTCAGCGAGCATCGGCTCGGGATGCGGCTTGTGCGGGTGCATTATTCCCTTGATCGTTCGCATCTGACGGTTACGTTTACGGCGGACGAGCGGGTGGATTTTCGACAGC
>CAYYBV010000034.1:7935-13147 GCA_964469675.1 uncultured Verrucomicrobiota bacterium | reverse complement strand
CGATACGAGGCGGCCAAGTGGCTCACCATGCGCCGATGGCTTGAAGCCAATCCCGCCGATGAGTTTGCGAAAGATGTTCGCGCCAAACTTACCTCGGAACCCGAACGCTATGTCGCTTACACGCGTGAATATCTGGGTTGGGGGGTGTTCGCGCTGATGCCGCGGTGATGGCGGGTTTGCCGGGCTGATCAGAAAATAGGAAAATCCAATCACGCCGCAAAACTCGTTCAAGCCTGTGCAGCGGCGCGGCTTAAGGCGTTTGATCGTTAAAATAATCAGTGCGAAAGGATTGTCATGGCGCTATTTATCAGCCTTTGGATCAAGCTGTTTTTTGTCTTTACGCCTTTCTTTGCCTTGACGATGTTTTTGACGCTGACCGAAGGATACGATGAAGTGCGGCGTCAGCGGCTTGCCGTTGCGGCATCTGCGGCAGTAGTCATCATCTGCCTGATCCTTTTTTTTGTCGGTCGGCAGATGTTCCTGGTATTTGGCATCACGCTTGACGCTTTCCGCATTGGTGCCGGAATTTTGCTGTTGCTTTCCGGTATAGGCCTTGTCCATGGTAACCCGGGGGCTGCCAGCACTTCTTCTGGCCGTGATGTTGCGGTGGTGCCCCTGGCGATTCCGATCATCGTGGGGCCAGCCACCACCGGCACTCTCCTGGTAATGGGCGCGGAGCTCGGTAGTCTATCGGCGAAGGCCGTTGGTTGCGCGGCCCTTTTGCTCGCCGTGATGTGTGTGACGGCCGTGCTGCTCGCGGGCTCGGCTCTTCAGCGCATGCTTGGGGTGCGAGGCATTTCGATCATCAGCCGTCTGACCGGGCTGATTTTGGCGGCGCTTGCCGCCCAGATGGTCATGACGGGGATTCAGGGGTTTCTCGGGATGGCGCTGCGATGAGCGCATCAAGCAAGATCCTTGCCAGCAAAAATAGTGGCTTGATCCGTGCGGCAGACTGACTGCCGCCGCAGGGCCTTAACTGCAGGCGATTGTTCCGCCAGGTTGTATCCGCTGTTTGATCCGCGCCTGCCAACCGCGGTCGCTTTCCTTGGGATTGCAGCTGGCATTAGAATTGATATGAGATACCGAAGGAGAGTACGGGATAAATTCGAAACACATCGGCATCTTCCTGGATATCATTTTTTTGCATGGCCAAGTTTTGCTGGAAGATCGGATTGTCTTTCATCGTGCCGCTGGCCGAAAGACCGACGCTCGGGCTGCCCTGCCACATGATGCCGATGTCAAAAACAAAGCCCCAGGTCTTGTCGGCGTCCAGCACGGCGTTGCCATAGCCCAGGCCAATGTAAGGCGCCCAGTTATTGAAGCGCACGGACCCGCTCAATTCGCCGATTTCCTCGGGCGTATAGGTGTTGTCGCCTATTTTAGTGTCTTGATTTGGCGTGCCGTCCAGGTCAGCCATGTTGCGGTTATAAACCACGCCGCCCGTAATGCGGAATTCGTTGGCGAACGGATGCCAATCCGCCAGCAGGGGGATGGAGGCCAGCTTGACATCGAAGTCATATTCCACATCACGCACGGAGCCGCCGTGCCGGAGCCGGAAATAATACCCGCCGGCGCGCAGGTTCAGGCCCTCCACGATCCCGAGGGTGGCTTCCAGCCCCGGACCGGTTGTGCCGATTTTGACGGCCAGCCCGATGTAAGGCGGATCGTCACTGTCAATGTATTCTGCAGGTTGGGCATATGTGGACACGGCGCCCGGCGCCGTGGTGGCCCGCGGATTGGGCTCCGGTTTTATCTGCATGGTGGTCCCCGGGGCAGCGGCCAGAACAACCGCCATCGCGGCTAGCAGTGTGGCTAAGCTTAACATTGCTTGCTTCATCGGAATAACTTCCTTATGTGTTGTGTCGGCCAACATGCCGGTTTTTAATGAAAGCCGAATATGGCCGCGCCGGCACAAAAATGCAAGGCCTAAAAAACCATGTATTTGGTCGCGTCCGTTACGCAAAATTATTCTTAAAAACATTGCTTTATCGGGTGGCTTTCGCTATATGTTTACAAGTAAAGCACAATGTCCCTTGGATTGCAGCGTTTGTGTGTGGGGGGCGTGAAAAGGAGTCCGGGCGCTGATGGTTACCAAGCATAACGCGTTGATCATGGTGGTGTTGATGGTTGGCCTGCTGGCGGGGTGCACTTCGCAGGTCCGGGAGCAGGATGCGCAGGAATTCAATTATCCGGCCATTCGCAAGGCGCGCGCTAAATTGCGCGAAGGCGACAAGCAGTCCGCGCTGGCGCTCCTTAACCGGGCGATTGATGACCAGCCCACCCTGGCCCAGGCTCACCTGGAAGTTGCGCAACTGTATGACAATTATGCGCATAATTACGTGCGCGCCATTTATCACTACGAGCGTTACCTGGAGTTGCGGCCACAAACCGAAAAAAAAGAGATGATCGAGGGGTTTATTCGCAAGGCTAAGATTGACTTTGCGGCTTCCGTGACCGAGCAGTTGCCCGGGTTTGACAAAAAATTGCAGGCGCTCCAGTCGGAGAATGACCGGCTCAAACAGGATTTGCGGCAAGTTCGTGAAAATCTGGCCAGGCAGGTTGGCGCACCACCGAAGCCCAGTGCCGCTGTTGCGGTCAAGCCGCTTGGTTCGGTGGCGGATGACAGTTTGGCTGGCGGGGCGGACGGTGACTTGGCCTCCAAAACGGAGCCGGCCCGCAATGTAACCGGCAAGCATTATCTGGTCCAGCGCGGCGATACACTTTCGGCGGTGTCCGCCCGTGTATATCATAATCCGCGCAAGTGGAAGTTGATTTACGATGCCAATCGTGGTATATTGAAAGAGTCGCCGCAACTGAAGGCTGGCCAGGTGCTTATTATCCCGTCAGGCGAATGAAAGCAGCAGACGGAAGTCCGTTAAGCAATTGTCCTGGCCGTGCGTCGAGCGGCTTGGCGTCAGTGTGAATGAATGCGGCCATGCGAAATTGTTTCAATCCTGCACTTTTAACAACACCGAGGAGAGCACCATGAGCAATACTGATTTTATCGATGATGATCTGATTCAGCGCCGTGACACAGTTAAGGCGGTTGATATGGGGCCGGCCCATAAGGGCGCGATGACCAGTGACCTGCCACGTTCGGAACCGGTGCCGACCGGTGACTTGAACCTTACGCCCTTGACCCGGCGCAACGATGAGCTCAACAGTCAGGTGGCTACCAAGCTGGATGAGCTGGAACGGTTGCGCACGAAGCAGGAAGCTTTGGAGCGCGAAAAGAATTCACTTGAAAACTTGCGCAACAACCAGGAAAAATACGAGGCCGGCAAACGCGAGATGATCGATCATCTGGATAAAAGCCTCATTGCGCTGGAACGCGAGGAAATCAGTCTGAACCAGCGCCTGGAACTGCTCGCCGAGACCGAGCGGCGGTTCAAGGAAATGTTGGGTGATATGCGTGGTTTTAACGAAGACCAGTGGGCAACCGATACCGCGGGGCTGCGCGAGGAATTGAGCAAGGCGCTTGTGATCATTGATAATACACGCAAGGAATACAACAAGGCCTATGCCCGGATCGAGGCCATGCGCGAGAGCAACAATATTGGCGTGATTGTAAACCCGGCTGTGCAAGATGCATCGGCCGGGCTGGCCCGTTACCCGCATTGTTTCGCGGATTGGTTAAAAGTTGGTCTGGCCTTCAGTCTGCCCCTGGTGATTGTGCTCATCGTTTTGATCGGCGTGTTGATCGCCAAGCCGTATTGAAAAATCGTTGGCTGGGTGGATGTTGGATTGCGGGAATTTTGCCATGCTGTTCGGAAATAAAAAAATCAGTGTCATTGACCGGCGCATAAAGGAGCTCCAGAAAGAAATGGAGCGCGTCCAGGGCGAAATGAAGACCGCGGCGAAGCCGCGCCCGGCCCAGCCGCCTCGGCCGGCGGCGCGTGTCCCCGCGGAAGCGGGAAATAGTTTTGGGACCAAGCCTGCGCTGGGTCGGCCGGAAAACGATTTGTTCGCCCGTGCGGCGGTCCAGTCGGCAGCGGATCCGAGCAATGTGCCGGGGCGTCCATTTGCGGGCGACAGCGACTATCCCTCGCTCTTTGAGCAAACGGACACCAATCCACAGAGCGTCCGTAAGAAATTCGCCAATTATTTCATGGCCGGCCATTTCCAGAATTTACGGCCATTGCGCCAGGAAAACCGGATTATCCGCAATAAGGCGATTGTGATGGTGATCCTGGTGCTGGCGCTGATTTTCTGGCTGGTGTATTATCTAAAAACACATTGAATCGCTTGCAAAATTCCACTGGGGCTGCCAAGCCGGTGGCCCGCATTAAGCACGGTGGCGTTTGTTAGCTTGATAGTTGCAATATATTCGCATTGATTGATCAACAAAAGGAGTCCCGATCATGAAAACCGGAATGCTGGTTGGTGGCTTGATGCTGGTGGTGGCGGTTGCGGCCATGGGCGCGGAGCCGATGCGCGTGGCCTTGCTGGACTTTGAAAACCAGGCGAGTGTTTCGGCGGATGCGGCCGTGGTGGGCGGCGTGCCACCCAAAAACCTGGCGGACAAGGGCGTTTTTACGTTGGGCGCCTTGCTGGCGAATGACCCGGCTTACGTGCTCATTGATCGCCGTGATTTTATTGCCCAGATCCAGTCGCTTGCCTTGACTGATAATGATAAAAAAACTTCGGTTAAGCCGTCTTTCTTGCGGGCGGCCCAGGCGGTGAACGCAGATGCGGTCCTGCGCGGCAACCTGCTGAGCTATTCACCTGGCAAGGAAGTGGTCAATCAGGGTGGATTAAAGACGGAATTTCAAACCCTGACGCTGCGGGTGGCCCTGCAGGCGCTGGATACCAGCGATGGCACGGTAATTGCGATGGCGGAAGGGGTCGCCAGCCGCAGTTTTCGGCAATCGGACGTGCATCAGACGGTGGTGGGCGAGGATGAGCTGGTGCAGTTGCTGCAATCGGCCCTGGCCAAAGCCATACCGGGCATGAACACCAAATTACAGACGCGCCTGGCCCAGCAGAACAGCCGTCCGAAAATCAAGCTCTCCGTAAAAGCCGGCGCGGCGGACCCGGCCATGGTTGAGATTGATGGTATGCTGATCGGCACGACGCCTTTGGTTAATTTTCAGGTGTATGCCGGTGACCACGTGATCACGGTTGGCAAAGCCGGCTACCAGGACATCAGTAAGCAGATTCTGCTCAAGACCGATACGGCCATTGAAGTTCCGCTATTCCGCACCAAGTTGAG
>CAYYBV010000034.1:0-7925 GCA_964469675.1 uncultured Verrucomicrobiota bacterium | reverse complement strand
TGCTGGATAAAGCGCGTGTCAATGTCATTGCCGGAACTGGCGGGGTTGAACCGGCCTGGATCATCAATACGATTGACGCTGGGAAATAAGCGCAAGCTTTTGTTTGGGCGGCATTCAAAATTCAGGCGCCGGCAGTCTGGTTTGACCGGCGATTTATTCCGGGTTACGGGAAGCAGCTCCTGGTTGCTGAACAATTAGCCCTGGCTTTCAGTGCCCCACGTCCCGGCAGAATGAGATGAAAGTGTGGCCGCGGCGGGTTAGGGGGGCGGTTACGGTTTTACTGCCCAGCGTGGCACCGGCGGCGCTCTTAAAAACTACTGTATAACCTTGCAAATCGGCGGGGCAGGGGACACGGGCTACTTCCAACCACAGCGGCAGGGTTTCCCAGCAGCGGTCATCCGGCGCCTCCATGGCGAATAATGCCAGAAAGATTAGGGCGCCCAGGGTGTCGTTCTGTTGCTTGACGGCCTCGGAGATCGCGACTTTGGTGGCGATGCGCGTAGCGTCTTTTGCCAACTGGATGGCCGCCAGCCGGCGTTGACTGGCCCCCATCAGGGTGGCAGTGTTGGCAAACGGATAACTGCGCCCCAAATATGTTTCGTTACAGTAGATTTCCGCATAGGGCGGAAGCTCGGCATAAAAGTCACCATAGATCTCACCAATTGGCATCCGCCCCAAGGTGATGAAACAAACCAGTTCCGCCGGTTCGGCCTTGAATTTTACCTTGTTCATGGGCATTGCGCCATGCACATCATTGGTCATGGGCAGGATGTCGCCCGAAAGAGGGTCAATCAGGACGCAGTTGGTTAACATTTGTGCGGCGCAACGGTACTGGATGGCGGCGTTGCCCTCGTCGTTGATCAGTTCCAGGCAGAACCCCGCCATGTAGCGTCCATAGGCCATGTCCGGGAACCCGTCCAGTGTCTCCAGCTTCTTGATAATGTTGCGCGCGCAGATGGCGGCATAATCCCAGTTTGAAACGGCGAGGTAATTTTTGGCCAGGAACGCATACATCAGCGTGCGCTCAAAAGGCATGCCGCGAAAGGCCAGTGTGCGGTCATTAACGATCAGGCTGGCCGCGCCCTGCGAGAGACTGTAGGTTTCCAGCTTGGCGTCCAAGTCTCCGGCCCGCCGCCAATCCATGGCACTGGCCTCATATTGGCCGAGGTTCTGGCGGACCATGCCGCGTTCCATCAAATACAGGATCTCGTCTTTATCGTCTTTTGGAATGGTGGCCAAGTTGGTGTTGGCCTGCTCAAATTTACCGGCGTAAAAATTCATGCGTGCCGTTTGGAGCGGCGGGGATGCGCAGCCGATCAGGAATCCGGCCAGGCAAACCGCCAGCATCGTCCCGCAGCCGCGGAGCATGGGCATTCCCGGAAACACCTGAAGCATGTTACCATCCAATAAGTGGCTCTCTGGCCGTGCGCGCGAATTCTTCCTGCGTGGACCAGGCGATGATCCCGGTTTCGAGATCGGTGATTTCGATGGTCAATTGGTAATACACCAGCTCCGTCTTGGATACCCGGACCTGTTTGCCGGTTTGCTTTTGCATTTCGATAAGCGCGCCGGTCAGCATGAATTTGGCGCCCAACTGTTTGCCGACGGCCACGCGGGTATCATCGGTGGCATTCTGAGTCTGGAAGCCCTGCTCTTTCATCAATTCCTGCCGGCGGCTTTCGTTAACGAACTGAATTTTGTTGCTGCTCTTCTGCATCAGGGTGTTGCGCAGGCGATCGGTCATGGCCTGGGTATCCACGAATGTAGTCGTGCGGGGCTGGACGCCGTAGATAATCATGATCAGGTTGCCAGGCTGGCTCTTGATGAAATCGCTCGTGGCGATGCTTGTGGCCACCTTCTCGCTCAAGTTGCGCAGGTCCTGGGCTCCGTAAGTGGCGTCATAAGCCGGCAGGTTGTTGACGTCCTTGTCTTCCACTTTTTGCCGGAACATGGCGCACCCGGTCAAAACCAGCAGGCTGCCGACTGCCGCACCGGAAACTAACGCGTGATAAATTGGTTTCATCGTTTTGCTCCTTTTAAACAATACGTGAACGTGATCAATCCTTTTGTTTAAAGCATGGCGATTTCTGGTGGAAACGTCAATGTTTTTTTGTGATGGATGAACACGCTTGCATTCGCGGCTGCTTTTTTACAACATGATCCCATTGGAGCGATGGAGGCCAACATGAAGCCCGCGGCATTCTGGCATACAACCGAATCCGGCAAAATTCAATGCGAACTTTGTCCGCATCACTGCGTGATTGCCGAGAGGCGAACCGGTTTATGCGGCATTCGGCGCGTGGTGGCGGGCGGGCTTGTGGCGGCAGGGTATGGCTTGCTTTCGTCCTTGCATAATGACCCGATCGAAAAAAAACCACTCTATCATTTTCACCCCGGAAGCACAATTTTCAGCATTGGCGGCTGGGGTTGCAATTTCGCCTGCGGATTCTGCCAGAACTGGCAGATTTCCCAGTCGGTCAACACGTCCGCACAAACTTTTCGGGCGGAATCCGTCGTGCAGGCCGCCTGTGACCAGCGTTCCTTGGGGATCGCCTACACCTACAACGAGCCGCTGATTAATTATGAGTTTGTTCAGGATTGCGCGCGCTTGGCGCGCGCGGCAGGTCTTTTAAACGTTCTGGTGACCAACGGTTTTGTCGAGGCCAAGCCTGCCGCGGAGCTGTTGCCGTTGATTGACGCGCTCAACATTGATATCAAGAGCATGGACGAGGCCTTTTATAAAGAGCAGTGTCATGGGGCCCTGGCGCCTGTGCTCCGGTTTGCGTGCCAGGCGCGGGCGGCGGGTCGGCATGTGGAAATCACCAACCTGCTGATCCCCGGACTAAATGATGGAACAGAGCAGGTTGGCCGGGTCTCAACCTGGATTGCCGCCAATCTGGGGCGCAAGACCCCGCTGCACTTGAGCGCCTACCACCCAGACTACAAAACGGCGATTCCGGCCACACCGCCGGCCGTGTTGGAGCGGGCCTATGCCCGCTGTAAACTGGACCTGGACTATGTCTATATGGGCAATGTATTGTCGCGCGCCGGGCAAAATACGCTTTGCCCGCAGTGTGCGTGCGCGCTGATCGTTCGGCAGGGTTATGTCGTGCGCGTCGTTGGGATCAGCAACTGCGCCTGCCGCCAATGCGGTCGCCCGGTGGATGTCGTGCTCCGGGAAGATCACAGTCCCAATCGTTCCGTTGGGTAGAAAGGTGTCAATGACAGGCCATCAATCTGAACATCACCACCACCCGCAAAGTTTCCAACGGGCGTTTATCATCGGGATCGCGCTGAACATGGCGTTTGTCATTGTTGAGGTGCTCTACGGCTTTCTTGCCGATTCGCTGGCTTTAATGGCCGACGCCGGCCACAATCTGGGAGATGTCATGGGGCTCTTGGTTGCCTGGGGGGCGAGTTATCTCTCGCAATGGAAACCGACGCAAAAACGCACCTATGGCCTCCGCCGGTCGTCCGTGCTCGCCGCGCTTCTTAATGCGCTCCTCCTGCTGGTGGCCGTTGGGGCCATTGCTTGGGAAGCAATCCGCCGCTTTCATGCGCCCGTAACGGTTCAGACAAATACGATCGTCTGGGTGGCGACCGTGGGTATTGTGGTCAATACCGCCACGGCGCTTCTTTTTATGGCCGGCCGTAAACGGGATCTTAACATACGGGGTGCGTTTTTACACATGCTGGCGGACGCGGTTATTTCAGCCGGTGTTGTTTTGGCTGGCCTATTGATCGCATTTACCGGAATCACGCTGATTGATCCCATCGTCAGCATTGTAATTGCCGTAACCATATTTCTGGGGACTTGGTCGTTGTTGCGGGAATCACTTGATTTGGCGTTGGACGCTGTCCCGGCGAATATCAACGCCGGGGCAGTGCAAGCCTATTTGAGGCAATTACCTTCCGTAACCGATGTGCATCATCTCCACATCTGGGGGTTGAGCACTACCGAGGTGGCGTTGACCGCGCATGTGGTTGTGGCGCAACCGCCCCTTGATAATGTTTTACTCTCGCAGATACGAGATGAGCTACATCATCGTTTTGGGATTCACCATGCGACGATTCAGGTGGAAACAGCAGGCAACAAAATATGCCCCTAACCAGGCACGGTGCTTTGTGGTTTTGACGGGCAGGCAAAATGATGGCACGCGCTAACGATGTTTTGCTGCCCGGCCCATCCATTGGGTGGGGGGTCGCAACGGGCGCTTGGTTGATCGCCGCTTTTTTATGTAAGCCCGATAAAGTTTTTATGACATCAGCCCCCTTTGCCCCGGGGTGACTGAAAAATTTTTTGCCCAGCGTGATGGCAATTCTGGGCGGGCAACTTTGCCAGTTGGGCAAAAGCGATATGCCGACAATGTGTGGACAAACGGAGTGTATTGTTTTATATTGCAATTCGTTGAACATATCAGAGGGATGAGGCGAAGTCTGTCCGATTCAGGCAGCATCGCGGATTGGGCTTTTAATCAGGAACTGTTTTGCCAGGGCCGGGGCAAGGACGGGGCGTGGTCAATCATTCCGGCAAGGCAAAGTGTTTTCGGTAAAAATAGCGATTGTCGAACTAGGCCGATGATCATGTTGTTTCGAGATGCGTGATCCTGACAACTTGCGGCCGCGGGCAAAAAACAGGAGGCAACCATGACGACACCCAAGACCACGTTCGCATTGTATTTCGGGAATCGCGGTTTTTTCCCGGCCGCGCTGATTGCCAGCGCGCGCCGCGATTTGCCACGTGTCCTGCAGGACATGGGGCATGCTTCCATTATGCTGGATAAAAATGCCACCCGCTATGGTGCGGTGGAAACGCCGCGGGAAGGTGAAATCTACGCCGAGTTCCTGAAACGTAACCGGGGTAAATTTGGTGGCGTTATTCTGGCGTTGCCCAATTTTGGCGATGAAACTGGCGCAGTGGCTGCGCTGAAAGACGCCGGTGTGCCAATTCTAGTGCAGGCTTATCCGGACGATCTTGACAAGATGGCGCCCGCCCTGCGGCGCGATTCCTTCTGCGGCAAGATTTCGATCATGGATATTTTCTGCCAGTGCAATATAAAATTCACGGCGCTCAAACCGCATACCGTCAGCCCGCTGAGCGAGGATTTCAAATCCAATGTGGAATATTTTGATCGCGTCTGCCGGGTGGTTAACGGGGTCAAGGGCATGGTCGTGGGTGCCATTGGCGCCCGTACCACGCCGTTCAAGACCGTGCGGATTGATGAGCTCGCGCTCCAAAAAGCCGATATTACGATGGAAACACTGGACCTGTCGGAAGTTTTCGATCGGATGCGCAAGATGTCGGCAAGCAGCAAGGCCTATAAAACCAAGGCGACGGTTCTGAAAAATTACGCTGTCTGGCACCAGGCGCCCAGGTCGTCATTCGACAACTTGGTTCGTCTGGGCGTGGTGCTTGATGAGATCATTGCCGCTTACAAACTGGATGCCTTGGCCGTGCGCTGCTGGGTTGAATTTCAATCCCAGATAGGCATCTCGCCTTGCGTTGTGATGAGCGAGCTTAATAACCGCGGCATTCCGGCGGCTTGTGAGGTGGATGTTGGCAATGCTATCGCTATGCGCGTGCTGGCCCGGGCCTCGGATACACCCGTCGCTTGCCTGGACTGGAATAATAATTATGCGGATGACGAGGATAAGTGTATTCTCTTCCATTGCAGCGCGGTGCCGGCCGACCTGATGCAGGCCAAGGGCGCGATCACCGATCACCTGATCCTGGCCAACGCGGTTGGCAAGGGCAAAGGATATGGATGTTGTGCGGGCCGTATCGCGCCGGGCGACTGTACCTTTGGCAGCCTGGTCACTGACGCCGGGAAGCTGAAAATGTTCCTGGGCCAGGGCCGTTTTACCAATGACCCGATCCCGCCGGACTATTTCGGTTGTGCCGGGGTGGTTGATATTCCCGGGCTCCAGGATGTGCTCCTGCATGTCGGGTATGCCGGCCATCGCCATCACGTCAGCGTGACTGGCGGGCATATCCTCGCGCCGGTGCGCGAGGCGCTGGAACGTTACCTTGGCTTCCAGGTAACCGTTCCGCAGTCGGTGCCCTGATTGCATTTTGGCGCCGTGTCGTTGTTGGGCGGGCAGCATCCTGTCATAATCGGCAGGCATGTTGCATATTAATCAACAGTTCCGTAATTGGCCGGGCGGTGTCCGGCATACGGGCGGGAAAACACGCAGACATAATGGGAAAACAATGAAAAACACAGCGGAAATCATCCGGTCAGCCTGGCAGCAGGGATTGGCCGTGCCATCCTTCAATGTGCCCTACCTTCCAATGGTGGCGCCGGTCATCCGCGCGACGCATGATCAGGATGCATTTGCGCTTGTGGCCGTGGCGCGGCTGGAATGGATCAAATTCGAGGCGCGCGGTCTGGCGCCGGTGCGGGACGAATTCCAGAAATGGCGCGACGACCGGCATGTTCGTCTGCACCTTGATCATGTGCCGGTAATTGACGAGGACCACCAGCGGGTTGATTATGCGGCCGTCATCCGTGAAGCCATTGCGCTTGGCTATCAATCGGTCATGGTGGACGGCTCGCGCCTGGGCCTGGATGAAAACATCCGGGCCACCCATGAAATCGCCGAGTTGGCCCGTGCCGCCGGCATTCCCTGTGAAGGTGAACTGGGCGCTGTGCTTGGCCACGAGGCCGGGCCTTTGCCGCCCTATGAGGAACTGTTCCGGTCGGGCAAGGGTTTTACGCGCCCGGAGGAAGCGCGCCGGTTTGTGCTCGAAACCGGCTGCGCCTGGCTCTCCGTGGCCATCGGCAATATCCATGGCGCGGTTTCCGCCGCCGCCCGTGACCAGAAGAAAGCGGAAGCGCATCTGAATCTGGAGCATCTGGAAACGTTGAAACAAGCCACGGGTATCCCGCTGGTCCTGCACGGTGGGTCGGGCGTGTGCCGGGCGGATGTGCTCGCTGCGATGAAGCACGGCATTGCCAAAATCAATGTCGGCACCGAAATCCGCCAGGCGTATGAATCGGCCATGAAAAAGACCGGCAAAGTTACGGCGGCTCAGGATGCGGTCTATGCCCGTACCACGGAGCTCATTCGGGATTATTTCGGTCTGTCCGGCGCGCGCCAGCGCCTGGTCGGCGAATAGCGGCCCGAAAACCTTGCGCCCGATGCCGTAAGCCCGTGGCGCGTCAAGCCTTGCGTGTGGCCTGCCAGTCGGTTGAAAACTGTCGCCTGCGGCCGGGCTTTATTCCTGGAACAGCGCCATCTGGCCGGGATGGTTTTTGTCTTTGCGCGGGCGGTGGAGCGCAATTTTCGGCTGGCCGGCATCGCCGAATTCACCATCTTCCAGGTTGAGCAGTATTTCCCTGGCGCGGGCCACCACTTCCTGGGGCAGTCCGGCCAGGCGGGCCACCTGGATCCCGTAGCTCTTATCCGTGCCGCCAGGCACAATCTTGCGGATGAAGACGACGCCATCGGATTGCTCGCGCACGAGCACATTGTAATTTTTCACGCCGGGCATAGTCATGGCCAGGTCAGTTAGTTCGTGGAAATGCGTGGCAAACAGGGTCTTGGCCCGGACAATGCCGTGCAGGTGTTCGGCCACAGCCCAGGCAATGCTGATGCCGTCAAAGGTGCTTGTCCCGCGGCCGATCTCGTCGAGCACGATGAGACTGTTGGCCGTGGCGTTGTTCAGGATGTTGGCGGTTTCCTGCATTTCCACCATGAAGGTGCTGCGCCCGCGCGCCAGGTCGTCGCTGGCGCCCACGCGGGTAAAGACCCGGTCCACAATGCCGATCTCGGCGGAGCGCGCCGGCACAAATGAACCAATTTGCGCCATGATTACGATCAAGGCGACCTGGCGGATGTAGGTGGATTTGCCGGCCATGTTGGGGCCAGTGATAATAATCACCCGGTTGGCATCGCCATCGAGCAGGGTGTCGTTGGGCACA
>CAYYBV010000033.1:4681-13298 GCA_964469675.1 uncultured Verrucomicrobiota bacterium | reverse complement strand
TTTGCCTGGCAGGGCTGGCGTTCGGCTGGCACCGGCGCCTGATGAATAAATCATAAAGGCGGGAGACTAAACCATGCTGAAAACACGCAACCTTTTCATGCTCGTTGTGCTGTCGGGCGTTTTTATCGCCTGGGCAGCCTGGATGCAAAAGCTTCCGCCGAAACCGGCGACCGCCCTGATCGGCACAAAAATTTTTCCCGGGCTGCCCATCAACCAGATACACAAAATCATGCTGACCACCACGAGCAACACCCTAACGCTGGCAAAGGTCAAGGGCATATGGATCGTGGCAAACCGATTCAATTATCCGGCCAACTTCGACAAAATCGCCGACAGCCTGCTTCAGCTCGGCGAGATCAAGATCGGCCAAGTCATGACTGCCGCTGAATCGCAGAAAAGCGCCTTCAACCTGCTGGATCCCGGCGCATTAAGTGCGGACTGCAAAGAACAGGCCGGCACACGCCTGGAACTGCGCGATGTGAATGACGGGCTCCTGGCCACACTGCTCATCGGTAAACCATTTATGCGCACCAGCCTGGAGAGCGGGATTCATGCTGATTTTCTCGCCGGTGAATACCCGGACGGGCGATATGTCCAGACCGCCAATGGCTATATTTGTCTGGTTGGTCAAACTCTCGAATATCTTGACCCCGACGCTAAAAATTGGCTCGCCAAAGTCTTCCTCACTGTCACGCCCAATGATATCCAAAACATTACGATCACCGCGCTCAATCGCGCGCCGATCACGCTGGCACGGCAGAAAAATGGCGATGCTTTCGCACTCGAAGGGCTGAAGCAAACTGAAGGCCTTTTGGACATCGCAAAGGTCAACCAGATTAGCGGCGCGCTGAACAACCTGGAATTTGACGATATTGCCTCCCCCAGCCTGTCTGCCAACGAGACCGGACTGGAACATCCGTTGGTATTCAAAGCCCAGACACGCCAAGGCCAGATTTATACACTACACATCGGCAACACACTGACCAACGACACGTTTGATCGTTATGTCCGGGTAACGGTGGACTGGAAGGCGCCGGCGGAAACGCAAGCGAATGCAAAAGACAGCGTCGCGCAACCAGTGACCGGCACGAATACGGCGGATACGGTTAAAATCAATCAACAGCAGGCGGATGAAACCAAGGCCATGAATGACCGGCTATCGGGGTGGACCTTCATTCTTAAATCCTACCGGGTGGAGCCATTAATGATCAAGCGAACGGAACTTATTAAAAAACATGAATCGCCCAAACCTAACACCGGCGGACAGGCAATTGACACCAACACTGAGGGCGAGAACTGAAATACTGCGTAACCATCAAACATTTGGTCTGTCACACGCACGGTCGGCGGGCTTTGATTTAGAAAATTTTGACTACAAACATTATACAGGAGGTTAGCCATATGGATCACAAAGAAATCAGCAAAACCACGGACCTGATTCACGAGCAGACCAAGGCCATCGACACGGTGCGCCAGGAAGTGATGAAAATCATGGTGGGCCAGGAGCACATGCTGGATCGCATGCTGATTGCGCTTATCACCGGCGGGCATATTCTGTTGGAAGGCGTACCGGGCCTGGCTAAAACCACGGCCGTCAAAACACTGGCCAAAACCCTGGGACTCAAGTTCCAGCGAATCAGCTTCACGCCGGACTTGTTACCGGCCGATTTGATCGGCACGATGATTTACGATCCGCGGGCGGGATCATTTTCGGTCAAAAAAGGCCCGGTATTCACCAACCTCCTGCTGGCCGATGAAATAAACCGGGCCCCGGCCAAGGTGCAGTCGGCGCTTTTAGAGGCCATGCAGGAACACCAGGTAACGATCGGCGAGCAGACCTATCCCTTGCCGGAACCGTTCATGGTCATGGCTACGCAAAATCCCATTGAGCAGGAAGGCACCTACCCCCTGCCCGAGGCCCAGATTGACCGTTTCATGCTAAAATGCAAGGTCACTTATCCATCAAAGGATGATGAACGCCGCATCATGAACCGGTTCACGCGCAAACGGGATGACCAGGTTAACTCCGTCATGTCAGCCGAGCAGATTTTCCTGTTGCGCGACCTGCTGGACCAGGTCTATTGCGACGAAAAGGTGGGCGAATATATCCTTGATCTCGTGTTTGCCACACGCCGGCCTTCGGCTTACAACATTCCGGCGGATCACCAGATCGAGTACGGGGCTTCGCCACGGGCCACGCTTTATTTGAACATGGCCGCGCGCGCCAATGCCATGCTGCATGGGCGCGGCTACGCCACTCCCCAGGACGTCAAAGAAATAGCACCTGACGTACTAAGGCACCGGATCATGCTGACCTACGAAGCGGAGGCAGAAGAAGTAACCAGCGAGGACCTGATTGCACGCCTGTTAAATGAGATCCCCGTGCCCTAACGGAATTTATGATTTATGAGTGGTAATTGCCGATTTCTGACAGGATGTTCGAAGGCAATCATCAAACATAAACTCGAAATTTGTTGCCATGCCAATCGACACTAAAGAACTGATGAAACACGTCCGCCGGATCAAGGTGGTCACGGCCAAGCTTGTGGACGAGCACATTTCCGGCGAGTATCATTCCGTCTTCAAGGGGCGGGGCATGGAATTCGACGAAGTGCGCGAATACGTGCAAGGCGATGACGTGCGTTCCATTGACTGGAATGTAACGGCGCGTATGGGCCATCCCTATGTCAAGCGCTTCTGCGAAGAGCGCGAATTAACCATTGTTTTCCTGGTGGATATTTCCGGATCAATGATTTTCGGATCCGGCCAGCGCTCAAAGGCCGAGGTGGCCGCCGAGCTGACCAGTCTCCTCGCTCTCTCGGCCATTAAAAACCAGGATAAGGTCGGCATGATTCTGTTTTCCGACCGGATTGAGCGCTACATTCCGCCGCGCAAGGGTCGCACCGCTGCAATGCGACTGGTGCGTGAAGTGCTGGCGGCCGAGGAAACGCGGCGCGAAACCAACCTGGGGGCGGCACTGCAATTTTTGCACAAGGTCCAGAAACGCCGCGCCGTAGTTTTTTTGATCTCTGATTTCCTGGCCACGGATTATGAAAAGGAATTAAGGGTCATGGCACGCCGCCACGACCTGATTGCCTGTCCGATTTCCGATCCCCGCGAGCAATGCCTGCCAGAAATCGGACTCCTGGAAATGGCCAACCCGGAAACCGGCGAACTATTCATGGTGGACACCAAATCCCGTCGTCTGTTGCAGTCATTCCAGGCTCAGGCCATGACCGAAGAACGTGCCCGCGAAAAGCAATTTCAAAAGATGAAAATTGACCGCTTGGCGCTGACTACCGATCGGCCTTTCGTGGATGATGTACGCCGGCTTTTTCACCTTCGCCAGCATCGCATGCGCCGTGGCTGAAGAAAATGCGAACGACAGGATGCAGAATGAAAAACTGGAAGAACATGTGCGGTTATTGGTCGAATGATCTACCCAGGGCCATTTTTTCAGCCCTGCTCATCCAGCTGCTTGCCGGGGTTGGTTTGGCCAACCCCATGGCAACCAATCTCTTCCAGCGTATTGAAAAAATAACTTCCGGCCCAGTGGAACTGGTCATCACCGCCGACCCGCCCCTGGTTCACCTGGACCGTGACATACTGCTTTCGATCAAGACAATTGCGCCATCCGGCATCACCGTCCGATTGCCGCCCCTGGAAAACAGGCTCACCGGGTTTACGTTAAGCGGCGCATTTGACCGTGAACCGACGGACCGGGACGGGGCCAGCACACATGAGCATTGCTACCGGTTGACCCCACTGATGGCCGCCGAATACCGCCTGGCACCCATAGCCGTGACCTATACCGATACAAATCGCCCGAACGCGCCGGAAAACTGGTTTGCCACGCGTGCCCTGGTTTTCGGCATCGCCCCCATTACCAAAGTGAACCCCGGCGCTTCCATCCGCGATATCCGCGGTCCGGTATGGATTTATCCGTCGCTGAAAACCGTCCTTGCCTGGGTGGCCATACTGGTACTGCTCGCCACGGTCGGCTGGGCACTCTACCGGCTCAGTCACCGGATTCACCGTGCCATCCAATTACGCAGGATGTCACCCCGCGAACGCGCCCTGGAGGAATTGGCCGGTTTGATGAACCGCAACCTGCTGTCGAAAAACCAGGTCAAAGAATTTTTCATGGAACTGACCTTGATTGTACGCCGCTACATCGAACGCGCGCATCAAATTCGGGCGCCCGAACAGACCACGCAGGAATTTCTGATAGCGGCTTCCTGCAACCCTCAATTCCGTCCGGAGGTGCTGGGCAAACTGCGCGCGTTTCTTCAGAACGCCGACTTGGTCAAATTTGCCGAATACCACCCCGAATCGGTCGCCGTAGACCGGGCCATCGGCACCGTCAAGGATTACATTGCTACGGATGACCAGCCCCCAACCACGCCGGACACACAACAAGTTCCCAATAAAAGAGCCGGACAACAAAAGCAAAAAATGATTACAGGTTGAACCATGTTCCGATTCGCCGACCCATACTATTTGTTGCTGTTGCTTCCGCTTTGCGTCGCGGGGTGGGCCATGCTTGCGCCGCGACGAAACCACGGCATTCTTTTCGCGCCCACCCATCGCCTGCCGCAAACACAATTGACCTGGCGAAAAGCAATCGTCACGCTGGCTCCATGGCTGTTCCTGGCGGGCGCCGGATTGGCGATTATCGCCCTGGCCCGTCCGCAAACCGTGTTTGCCAAGACCGCCCGGCAGGCCGATGCCATTGCCATCCAGATGGTGGTTGACATCTCCGGCTCGATGAAAGCACTGGATTTTTCGACGCGCGATAATCCACGCACCCGGCTGGATGTGGTCAAGGAAACGTTTACCCAGTTTATCGAGAAACGCCCTGACGATCTAATCGGGCTGGTGACGTTCGGCGGCTATGCCGTCAGTCGCGTGCCCTTGACCATTGATCACAGCGTGCTCCTGCACGTCCTTAAAGGGGTTCAAATTCCCAAGCCCGCCCTGGACGCCAACGGACAATTGACCAACCAGGAAGAGTTGTTGACCGCCATCGGCGACGCATTGACTTCCGCCTGTGCCCGCCTGGAAAAAACCGAGATCAAATCAAAAATCATCGTACTGCTCAGCGACGGCGAATCTAATACAGGGCTGATCAAACCCCATGAAGCCACCAAGGCGGCCAAGGCACTGGGCATCAAGGTCTACACAATCGGCATAGGTTCAAACGGCAATGCCCCGTTCATGGCACGGGATGTTTTCGGGCGCAACGTCATTCAATACGCCCCCGTTCGGATCGACGAGGATTTACTGCGCCACATCGCGACGACAACGGGCGGCCAATATTTCAATGTAAAGGACCCAAAGGGGCTTTCCCGGGCTCTGGCTGACATCAACAAGCTTGAAAAAACAAATATTCGCAAGGAAACTTACGACCAATACACGGAATTATTTCCACGATGCCTCTGGCCGGGAATTATTTCGCTTGTGCTGGCAGTCTCGTTAAACATGCTGGTGCGCAAGGAGCTTATTTAACTTTATGCACGTTCAATTTGCAACCCCGTGGGCGCTGACTCTGCTTTGGCTGCTGCCGGTTGCCGGCATGATCTGGCTGGCCGCCTGGCACCTGAAAGCCCGTGCCCTGGATCGATTCTTGTCCCCAGTCATGCGCCAAAAAATTTGCCCCCCAACCCAGACCCAGCGCTTCTACTGGCAATGGTCCCTGGTATTAACCGGGATCCTCTTGGCGCTTATCGCCGCCGCCCGTCCCCAATGGGGCCTGCGCGAGGAAACCGTCATGCAACGCGGACGCGACCTGATCATTGCTCTCGACGTATCGCGCTCCATGCTGGCACAGGATGTCCATCCCAATCGCCTCCAGCGATCCAAGGCCGATATTCAGGATCTGCTCCGCGAACTGCGCGGTGACCGCGTCGCATTGATCGCTTTCCGGGGCAAGGCTACGCTGTTGTGTCCGCTGACCACCGATTATGCATACCTCGAGCAGGCGTTGGATGACATTACCCCGGAATCGGCGCCGCGTGGTGAAACCGATATAGGTGACGCCATCACCAAGGCCCTGGAAGCATTTGAAAGCGACGTCGGCGCCTACCAGTCCATCATTCTTATTTCAGATGGCGAAGATCTGGCCGGCAAGTCCGCGGCCGCAGCCGAAAGCGCCCGCAAAAAAAGTGTTGTAATTTTTACGGTCGGACTGGGCGACCCGCAGGGTGCCAAAATACCGAATTCGGCCCGTCCGAATGAATTTATAACCTACCAGGGACAGGCCGTGATAAGCAAACTTCAGCACGGGACCTTGAAATCCATTGCCGAAATCACGGGCGGAGCCTATGTGCCCGTAGGCACGGCCAACGTCAAATTAGACAGGTTGTACCAAGATCATTTGAGCAAGCTTTCCACGCGTGACATTAAGGAGTCTATCTGGCGACGATACATCGAGCGTTACCAGTGGTTTTTGCTTCCAGCCATCTTGGCCTTGGTGGCCAGCGCGTTGCTGAGCCGTGGAAAAATTGGTAAAAAAGCAAAGGCACCGTCAGCCACCCCAGACGCCATCCTGCGCATTTGGCCGTTAATCTTATCACTCGCACTTTTTACCGACCTGGTTCAGGCCCAGATTCCACAACCGGCCGGAATTGCGTCCCCCGGTACCAATCAGGAGCCAATCATCGGCCCCACGACAAATATGCCGTCGGCAAAAACGGCCAACGCCGGCCGCAATGCCGGCACCGGACGTGATGGCGCGCGGCGCGCTCAGCGCCTGTATCGGACCGGTGCCTACCATGAAGCCGCCAAGGCATACCTGGCGGCCATGCAAGGCCAAACGGCGGCGCTTCAGAATGATTGCCTATACAACGCCGGAAATGCACTGTACCGCGCCGGGCAATACCAGGCTGCCGCTGACAAGTTTGCCGAACTGACAACACATCAGCCGGCTGATCCTGCGTCCACTTTTTACAATCTGGGATGCGCCAGCTTCCAACTGGCGGAACAGTCAAAATCAGCCGGCACCAATGTGCCGCCTGACTCTAGACCGGCCTTATTGGAACGTGCCGGACTGGCGTTCCAACGAGCATTGCGCTATGCCGGCAATGATGATTTTGCGCGGGTCAACCTCGGTGTGGTTACCAACCTCCTGCCGGAAGCCCGCGAACAAGCCAAGCTCCAGTCACTAATGGCACGCTACCAGGGCACTCCACCACCGCAAATGGTTGACAATTTATTAGTGAACCAACGCAAGATCATCACCGATCTGCCGGCCGCCCTGACCAATACCACACCAGCCCGAATCACGCTGATGGAAACCCTGAGCGCACAGCAGCGCGACAATGCGGACATATTAATCCCGCTAAAAATTTCCATGGTTTCCGCAATGGCTCAGATTGGCACGGCCACCACCTCCAGCGCCACCCAGGTCGCCCAGATACAACAGCATATCGAGGCCGTGCGCAACACCATGGAACAGGCGACAGAATCCCTGCGCAACCTTGAAAACGAAGCCTATGGCCCGGTCATGAAAGCCGAATCTGGCGTTTATAACCTATGGAAAGGCATGGCCCAATTCCACCAATTGCTGCGTGAGGATATTTTACGCCAGACCAACACGATCAACCTGACCACGGCCATAATGACAGATCCCGCCGGGGCTGAGATTGCGGCGGTGCTTCACCAACAGCACGAGGCGCTGGAATTGACCAGCTTGTTCGTTGAACGCTTTTCGACGGCTGTACCGGCTGACGGGACGCCACCCACGGGTGGCACGCCAACAAACCGGATTACGGGATTTGCAGCAACCAACGCACCGGAAGAAAAACAGGAAATCACTGCGGCAATGCGCACAAATATCCTCGCCCTGGCACAACAGGCGCAGATGATGCAAAACCTGGCGCTCGGCCAGATCGAAGTCACCAATCTTACCGCTTCCCTGCCCAACCAGCACCAGGCCTATGATCTCCTGAAAGAAATTGAAAAACTCCTGCCTAAAAACAACAACCAGGACAAGCAACCAAAACAAGAGCAACAATCGGACCAGCCAAAACAAGACCAGCCCAAACAAGATCAGCCCAAGCAGGAACAACCGCCGCAAAATAAACAAGAAGCACAACAACCACAGCAACCGCCGGCGGCCGACCAGAAACAGGAACAACCTGACAAAGACAAGGAAATGACCCCTGAGCAAGCCAGGGCATTGATGGAAAAAGCCCGGCAACATGAAAAAGACCACCGCGAAGAACAGGAGCCAGACCGCTATATTCCACCATCCCCGGTGGAAAAGGACTGGTAATATTCCCGCGCACAACCGTGGAATGATACCAGAAAACAAGCCTACGGGCCAAATGAGCGGGATTAAGCAAATGTTTATAATCGCAGATTATTATGCTTGGTTTTTAAGGCACACATTCTGTATTTCACCCTCGTCGAGCACTAGGCATCTTTGGACAGGATTCAGCTTGGACCAATCATGCTCAAGCAACTTAATATATTAATTTTTATGACACTCTGGCTGGCTGCGGCCCTGCCGCTCCTGGCCGATGATGTGGCTGTAAACATTGAGGTCAACCGCAACCAGCTTTACCTTGGCGAATCTTTCATTTTGCAGATTAACATCTCCGGCGCAGACAAAGCC
>CAYYBV010000033.1:0-4671 GCA_964469675.1 uncultured Verrucomicrobiota bacterium | reverse complement strand
AGGCTGTTTGCCTTAGAGGGCGCCAATGTGGTCATGTCCTGCCTGCCCAACGAGGCTGCGGGGCCGATTGTGCTGGACGAAATCGTCCGCGCAGGCGGCAGCGCCGTGCTGGCCGAGGCCGATATTTCCGTTATCAAAAACTGTAAGATCCGCAGTTTGGGCAAGCAAAACATCAGCAATGTCAGCATAAGTTTTGTGAACGGCCAGGTTACCCGTCAGGGCTTTTCAGGCCTGGTCATCAGTTATGAAATCACCCCATTGGCCGCCGGACTATTCCAAGCCGGTCCGGTTGTTGTAACTGTCAACGACCGACGCTTGACGGCCGATGGCCCTTCCCTGTCGGTCACCGACATTGAAAAACAAGACTTGGTAAAATTGACTATTAAATCATCCAATGAAACGGTCCTGATTGACGAGCCGTTTGAAATTACGCTTACCGTGCAGGTTAAACGCCTGACCGGCAAGTTCGCCAACATGGAACCCCTTTTCCCTGATGCCCCTCCGGTTTTAACCATTCCTTGGTTGACCACCGAAAGTATTTCCGGCTTGAATGGGCCAGATATTAACCAACTCCTGAACAAATTGCTGATTACCAACAATCGCGCTGGATTTGCCATAAACGATTTTACACGCCAATCTGATCCGTTCGATTTCAGTAGTTTCATGTCCGGCAACAAACGGCGGGCACTGTTTGCGCTGGACCGCCGCTTGACCAGTCAGGACGACAATGATTACGTGGAATATTCCATTGCGCTGCCCTACTCACCCAAAGATGAGGGCAACTATGTATTCGGACCTGTGGTATTCAAAGGCTCCGTGCCGGTCAAGGCGGATGACATGGGCAAGGCCTTGGGCATGGCGGTTTTTGCGGTGGGTCCCGCCTGCACGGTCCGGGTCATTCCGCCGCCGGAGCTGGATCGGCCCGCTTGCTTTAGCGGGGCAATTGGCAGCAACCTGGCGGTCACGGCCAGTCTGGATGCGACAACTTGCTCTGTAGGCGACCCACTAAAGCTCACCCTGGAATTAACCGGCAATGTACGCTTCGACAAAATGTTACCGCCGAAATTAGCGCTGCAGACCAACCTGCTATCGCATTTCACCGTCTATGACAACACAGTGCAGACCGTCAAAGCAGACGGCAGCTGCCGGTATATCTACACCTTGCGACCAACGCATGCCGGGGCATTCCAAGTGCCTCCGATCGAAGTCGCCTATTATGACGTCAAAAGCCGAACCTACAAAACCATTAAAACTCAAATGATCCCAATGGCAGTTAAACGGGGACCGGAAATCACAGCTTCCCAAATTGAAGGGAACACGAACCGCTTGTCGGAAGCGGCCCAGCCTAGCGATGACCGGATCCAGCCAATAGCGGCCGCCCGCGTAGATGCGGACGGAGCTTGCTCCGCATCCCTGCTGGGGCATCCGGTCTGGCTGGCTGTAGCTGGCGCCGGCCCTGTCCTGTTTTTTATCGGCCTGATGATCCGGTTCTATCGGCAACATAACGAACAACACCGGGCCGCTCTGTTACGCAAGCAGGCCTTGCCGCAAGCCTGGCGACGCCTGGACAAAGCCCGGAAGTTGGGCGCGTTGGATTCAGGTCGGCTGGGATCCGCTGCGACCAACGAGCTGTGCGCCGCAATACGCCATTATATTGCCGAGCGCCTGGAAGTCCCTGCACCGGGAATCACGCCGGAAGATGTCCGGCATCTGCTGGCAAACACGGTTACGCCGGCAACGGCCGGCGCGGTAAATGAATTATGCCTGATTTTTGAGCATTATTTTAATACCGGTTTTTCCAGCCTTGCTGAAAAAAAAGACCTGGGCGCCGATTGCCGCAAGCTAAAGAAGCTAATCCGGGAAATTGAACGGGCCTTGCGGGCACATGGGAAAAGCAGTCGCCATGCAAACGCCATATAATTACACACTAAAACTTGGCCGGTATCAAACCGGCTCTACTTCGGGCATGCACCGCCTGTGTAGAACCGATTTTATGCCGGCTATTCTGGAGTCCGGACATATTTTTACGCTGGCATTGATGATGAGTATCGGCCTGATGGTGACCCGGCCAGCATTGGCCCTGGACAAGTCCGAGCGGGCCTTCATCTGGAACGAGGGCCACGCGCGCATGGCGGCCGCCCGGACGCCGGCAGACTATTTGCGTACGGCCCAGACTTATCAAAAACTGGTAGACGATGGGGTGCGCAACGGTCCCTTATTTTACAACCTGGGCACCGCCCTCTTGCAGGCCGGCGAGCTTGAACCGGCCATTGATGCCTTACAGCGCGCCGAGCAATTCTTGGGCGCCCAGCACGATATACGCCAAAATCTTAAAATCGCCATGGCCCGCAAGGCCGATAATGAAACCGCCCCATGGCCATGGCCCCGCTTGGTTATGTTCTGGCATTTTTATCTACCCGCCGCCACGCGCATGATTGTGGCCGCAACCGCGTTTTTTATTTTCTGGATGGCATTGACCCTACGGCTGCAGGGTGTTCGATACAGCTGGCTCAATGTCATCCTGATTCTGGCCGTCATAACCGTGATCCTGTTCGGAACGAGCGTGGTCACCGCGTGGCAGCAGGGCACCATGCCAAATGTCTTCCAGCTGCTTAAGGCACCACTAACGCGTGACTTCTAAAACATCGGTTTGCCGATCTAAAAATCAAGCGCTTGCATCAAATAAAATACCCGCACAATGCATTATTCTTGCGTTATGGGCATATCCCACGGTAAATTTTAAATACTTATGCCGGAATCATCCCAAACGACCGCAAGCATCGCCATAAATAACCGCCCACCATTTGCGGCACCAACGGGGCAATCACTGCTGGCCACGCTTAAACAAAAAAGCATTTTTATTCCTTCTGCCTGCGGCGGACACGGTATCTGTGGATTATGCCGAGTCAAGGTGCTCGCGGGCGCCGACGATTACACCGCGCGCGAGGAGGCGCTTCTGGGCGAGGCGGATCGCCTGGCCGGCATGCGTTTGTCCTGCCAGGTTACGGTGCAACGCGACCTGCTTCTTGCCATTCCAAATGACTTTTTTCATGCGCGCGAATACAAGGCTGAAGTTGGCGCGCTCCGGAACTTGACACCCGATATTCGCGAGATAACGCTCCAGCTTAAATCACCAGCAGCCATGGATTTTAAAGCGGGGCAATATATCCAGTTGCGTATCCCGCCTTACAAACAATCACGCCGAACAATCTACCGTGCTTACTCCATTGCCTCGCCGCCCTCGGCCCGCGCCCGGCTGGAACTCGAAGTTCGGCAAGTTTTGAACGGCGTGGGCACAACCTATCTTTTCAATCACCTGCAACTGCATGCCCCCGTTGTTTTCAGCGGACCTTATGGCGACTTTTACCTGCGTGACAGCCGCCGCCCCATCGTTCTGATCGCGGGCGGCTCGGGCATGGCGCCCATGAAAGCCATGCTGGCCGAAATGCAAGAGCGCAAAATCCGCCGTAATGTCCGCTATTTTTTCGGTGCATGCGCGCGCCGCGACCTTTTCCTGATAGACGAAATGCTGGCGCTGGAGCGCAGTCTGCCGGATTTCAGGTTTATCCCCGCACTTTCCCAACCATTGCCGAATGACCAATGGACGGGCGAAACGGGGCAAATTACGGATGTGCTGGACCGGCATCTGGGCAACCAGTATCCCGGCGAAGCTTATCTCTGCGGCAGCCCGGCCATGATCCAGGCCGCCGTCAAGATATTGCAGAGAAAAGGCGTCACCAAGGATCGCATATTTTACGACACGTTCGCGTAATTTAGGGCTTAAGCCATATATAAGACCTACGGCATAGTTGCCGTTCTGATGAGCCAGTTCTGGGACCGGACTGGGGTGGGCGCGGAGCGATCAAACCGCTATGTTCAATATTCTGTTCAACGAGGTGCGTCATGCAAAAAAAACATTCCCAGAATGCCCAAAAACAAACCCTGTGCCAGGCAAATGCCGCCGCTGAAAGAATGTTTGGGCGGGATGCACGGAGCCTGGCGGCCCTCTGCCAGGCCGACGCGCTCAGCGTGCGACGGCAAGGGCTGACCAATGCACGCATTGCCGGGCGCCTGCGAGCCTTGCGCCGTGCCGGATGGAACGGACTGGGCGCAACCGTGCTTATCCCCCCCCATTTTGAGGTGCGCGTGGATGCCGCACGCGGATTGCTCGCCTGCCCGTTTGGTGACCAAAACACAATCGCCAAAGTAAACACAACCGTGCGCAATCTTAAAACCGCACGACAAATTATTTTCAGTGATTTGAATATTCATCTTATCGCCGCCCACGGTTTCTATGAACGCCACGGCACCAACTTCCGCCTTGAGCCCGCACATCTGGCAGACACTCTGGAAATAGGCAAAATCCGCCAATGTAAAAAATGACGGAACAATTTGATCTTGAAGCGGAACAATGCTAGTTTTGGCTGAAACAAACATTGCATTGCTGTAAGCAACAAAACAAGCGAGGAGCAAGGCGCCATGCAAATTACCGCCAGCAAGCGTGATCAGACCATCGTCCTGACCGTCAAAGGGCGCATGGATGTCATTGCCGCGATGGAATATGAAAAAAAAATTGCCGAGTACCTCCAACAAGGCGACCAGCAATTCGTTGTGGATCTTGAAGCATTGGAGTACATTAGCAGCGCCGGCTTGCGCAGCCTGTTAAGCACC
>CAYYBV010000032.1:1577-13791 GCA_964469675.1 uncultured Verrucomicrobiota bacterium | reverse complement strand
GCCTTAAGCGTGCGGCTGCGCGGCAAGGTCTCGTCCAAAAGGCGCGTGGCGGACGCGGTCATTTTGCCAAAGAGCGTCCGGGCTGTATCATCCTTGTCAATCGGCACCTTGGCCTGGGCCACGATATCGCCATCATCCGCGCGCGGCGTCATGTAATGCAGGGTGACACCGGTCTCTTTTTCACCGTTGATCAGCACCCAGTTTGCCGGACAGCGCCCGCGGTATTTGGGCAGGAGCGACCCATGCAAGTTGATACAACCACGGGCAGGGATATCCAGGATCGCCGGCTTCACCATCTGGCGGTAATAAAAAGAGAATATGATATCCGGCTTCAGCGCCCTGATTTTTTCCACCCAGATCGGGTGATTGATATCTTCCGGCGCATAGACCGGGATACCGTGCGCGGCGGCGTGCTCTGCCACGGACTGAAACCAAACGGCCTCGCCGGGATCATCCTTGTGCGTGAATACCGCCTGCACGTCAAACCCATTGCGCAGCAGCGCCGCAATTCCGGCACAACCGATATCATGATAGGCTAAAACAACTGCTTTCATAATGACTCCATTGTGAATTGACCGCACAAACCGTAATTGCAGGTTACCTTAAGCAAGCCGGCGGGAAAAAGCAAAAGATATTTTCGCCCACCACCCGGATTCGAGCCTGACCGATTGTTTCCGGACGGGGTCAGCCCTTAGAATAGTGAATAAGGATTTGTTCATTTTAGCCTCTAAAAAGCGTGGGGCTTCCACTACCAGGTGAAAATGATTGGACATCAGGCAGAACAGGTAGATACCCATCAAGGCCGCCCCTGTTTATAGAGCGGCAGGAAGCGATAGTAAACTTCCAAGCACAAAGTCCCAACCGCGGTCGAGTAGACGCGCCCACCGTGGGTCCCCAGCCGGCAGACCGGATCCCAACTTCCCGCCGCCGGACCGGATGTGCGCCGGCCTTTTAAAAGCGCCTGGGTAAGGGCTGAATTCCAGGCCGCGAATTCATGGGCCCCCGACAAATACATCGTCAAGGTCGCATAATACCAATAATATATGTGCACCGAGCGGCCCGCCGGATCCCAGGCCGGAAGGTTCTGCATGATAAAGGCAATGGACTCGGCTTGGGCCCGGGCACTCGTTTCACCCATGAACAACTGACAGAACGCACCCTCCGCAGTCATGACCGGGGTCACGACATGGCCGGGCTTGTAGGAATACAAACCGCCATCAGTGCCCTGGCGCACCTTGTCCAACCAGATTTCCATCCATTTGAAAGTTTGGGCCGGAACCTCAAAACCCGCGATCTGGGCGCTTTTGAGGGCCAGGATCTGCCAACCGGTAACGGAAGTATCACTTTCATTTTGTGACGTAAAGCGCCAACCGGATTCCGGCATTTGGGAATCAACAATAAACTTAACCGCACGCCGCGTCGGCTCCAGCAGGCGCTCATCGCCAGTCAAGGAATACAACTCGCAAAGCGCCGCGGTGGCCATCGCCTGGCCGTACATCTGGCCGTCGCCACGGATGTCGCCATCCTCCTTTGCACAATTTAACAGCCAATCAAACCCTTTACGGACTGTTTCCTGGTAGGCACCGTCAAGGTGCGTGTAGCCGGCACCGAGATAGGCGAGCAGAACCAACCCGGTCAGGCCCACATCCTCATTGGCCAAGTCACCGGCACCGCCGCATTCCTTGACTGTCTTAAAAGCGTCAATATCCCACCGGCCATCATCGCTCTGCGCGTGGCTCAACCACACCAGGGCCTGTTCGACGGCTTCTTCGGTCTGCGCCGTACCGCCCAGTTCCTTGATGAACTGCCTGCGTTTATCCGGCTTGCGCATCTTGTAAATAGCCTTCTCCGGGACAAAGTCCGGCGTCGGCGCCTTGCCCACCGCAAGGAATGAACGGCGCGCATCCGACCGCGAAGCGGAAGTGGATATATCGGACGTCACCGGCACCCTTGCTGAACCCGCACGCATGCTCATGTCCATCCGGGCTGGATCACGCGCACCGGCGCCGCTTGTCGGCTCGGCAAGCTCGCCAAGTCCACCGCCACCTTGCGGCTCGAACAGGAACGCCTCGGCGCCACCAGCATGCGCAACCTGCAGGGTCCCGCCGCCAACCGGCCCAGCGCCTGATGCCGCCGTTCCGCCCGTGGCCAAACCAGGCCGTATAACCGTTGGCGCCACCAGCATGGGCCCGCTCGACTCCGACGCACGGGCGCTGGTATTCAGAGTGGTAAGCGACTCCTTCGCGGCCGTCCCCGACGCCGGCGCGCGATCGGCCGACTTAAGATCGGATTGAACCACCAGGGTTCCTTCCGGCACGGCCGATTGACCGCTGGCCGATTGGCCAACGGCGGCGTTGCCCGGCGCTGGAAAATGCGCAGCCGTAGCCAAGTCGTCGCCACCATCGACCTTGCCCAACGCGAGGTCAGCCTGTCCGCGCTCGTCAGCATCTTGCCCAACATCCGCCAACTGGCGAACATCACCAGATGCAGTCTCGACACTCATACGCCCGGCCAAAACCTTCGCATCGCCACCCGCAAGTTTCAACGATGCGGTTGTTTCGACCTGTTCGCCGGTGGAGACCGCCGAACTCACGGCACGGGGCGTGGCGACGCCGGCCCCCTGGTCATGCACCACAAATGAAGCCTGACTAACCGGCAAAGCGGAACGCCCACTCGGCGCTGGGCGCGCAACGCCACTGGCGCCAACCGGCATACCGGCGGGTTTCGTCCTCACCGGAGCAAGCGCAACCGGTTGAACAGCCGGCCCCTCGCCGGCAGCACCACCGCGCGCAACACTTTGCACGGACTGCACGGGCGCGCTCATATCCGCCAAGTCCGGTCCAATCCGGTCCGCCCCATCAGTTGGGGCGCCCGCCAGTTGCTCTTTGAGCGCTTCCGAGGCAGATTCATTTTTGCGGAGCGCCGCGCCGGATCCTTCGATCAGGGTGCCGGGCATCACGCCTGCTTTTTGACCCGCGCCGGAAGATTGCGGCGCAACACGATTTACCGCAACCTGGGCGCCGCCTAACCCGCCATTTATTTTTACGGCGGCCAGATCGGAAGGCCCGACATTTTCCGCCGCCGGCCCCGCCGCTCTTTGATCGTCCGATACCAGTTCAATTTTTCGGGACGGATGCACAGGGGATGGCAAAGTGGGACGCGCGTCCGACACTTCGGCGATCGCCTCCTGGAGCACCGGGGCTTTGGACATCGGTTCGGCCAACGTTTCACCGCCTAATCCAATCCGAATCGGTTCCTTGGACGGGGTGACCGCCCGCACTCGCGCGCGCGGTTTTCCGCCAGCCGCATTGACTCCGGGAACAGCGTTTTTTTCTTTAGCTGGCGTCAATTCACTTTGTCCGGACGGGGCGGAGGGCGTGCCCGGTCCGGACGCACCCGGGGAAACGGAGGCAACAAGCGGTTGAACGGCGCTCATCCGCACCGGTTCAAGGAGCGCTGCCGCCGATGGAGCCGCAGAAGCAAGATCGGCCACCTCGTTCTTTTTTCGTTCGATCCGGTCAGGACTCACGGCGGCGAGACTATTCGCCGACATCCTGGGCTGTCCCGCGGATTGCGCTGTCGCCGGGATGCGCTGGGCAGTGGTTTGCGGTGTGGCGTCGGCGCGCTTGGCCAGCTTTACATTGGCGCTCGGCTTGGCCGGGGCAAGGCGTTCTTCCTTGCCGGGCTCGCGCACATCCGCAACTTGTCCGGCCCTGACCGTCAAAGGATCCACAGCGGATTTGACAACCGCAGGCTGAATCGCATCCTTGACTTCCGGCTGACGCAACTCCACAGCGGCGAGGTCTATTTTTGAGCGGACGGGCGAAGGCGCAGGATTTTTCCGTTTGGGCAGTGGAACGCGCGGCTTTGTCACCGGCGGCGTCACGGGCGACTGCGGAGCAGCGGCAACATCAAATTGCTTCGCGCGCGCGCCAGGTTCCGCCAATTTGGCTTCCGGGGCACTTTGCGGGATCGCGATCTTGACAGACGCAACCTCGATCGGGCGGTCCGCCATGATTGCCAGGGGCTCATCCATCTTGATTTCAGGCGGGGTTACCGCAGACTTGAACTCGCCATGGCCAGCCAGGCGCACGTCGGGTTCCCGCAGTTTGGCTTGCGCCTTTACAATCGCCGCCGGGGCCGGCGTGCGCCGGGTGGCACGTTCGGTCACAAGGCGATCATGCCTGTCCAGCGGCGCGGCCTCCAGGGGCGCGGCGCGGACGCTTTGACTCACCAAGGACTCCCGGACGGCAGGTGTGCCAACCTCGATCCGACGGGCAACGGCCGGCGGCAAGGCATCCGACTGCGCCTTGCGAATCGGAACGACGCTGAACATGAATAGCGAAAACAAATGCAACAAGACACTAAGCGCCAGGCAGACCGCAAGGATTTCGGGGCGATGACGGCGTTTGAGCAAGGCGACCAGCAGGAGTGCGCCAACGGCAAGGGCGAAGGAAATCTTGAGCAAAGGATAGTCAAAACCGGCAAGGGCGCCGGCCACCAAAGAAGCCGGTGGCAGGTCGGGCACAGCCGCCCCAAGCAGGCAGGGCAAACAAGCGCCGCCTGCCGCCAATAACAGCGTCAGCGCTTGGCGCTTAAAAGGATCTGGCCGTTCAGCCATAGATACGCAGCCTCTTAGGTATCGGTCTTGCGGGTCGTGAGGTAAGTGTGCTCAACTCCATGTTTTTCGCACAAGTCCAGGATATTGACGGCAAACTGCAGGACGGTATCACGGTCACCCCGGATCACTACGGACTGATGGGCATTGGCCTTGACGGCCTTGGCCAGCAAGCGGTCAACATCCTCAACGGCAACCTGCTTGCCGGCAACCATAAAGTCCCCGGTGCGCGTAATGTTGACCACGATTTCCATGGGGATTTCCGTGATGGGACGGGCATCACGACTCGCGGGAGGATGCACGCGCACGTCACGCTCGATGTCAGCAAACTTCGTCGCCATCATGAAAAAAATGAGCAAAAACATCATCGTATCAATCATCGGAATCACATTAACCCCGAAAAACTCCTGGGGCGGACGCTTGATTTTCATCGGCCCCCTCCGGACGGGACAGTCGTGGATAGTTTTTCGAGGAATTCCACCGCCACGTCATCAATATTACTGACCAGCTTATCCACTTGCTCCTGGTAGTAGAAATAAAGCGCCATGGAGGGAATGGCGATCGAAATACCGACGGCCGTCGCCACGAGCGCCTCATAGATACCGGCGGCCAGCAACTCCGTCCGGCCCAGCGCTTCCGAATTAGTCGCCACCGTCATGAAGGAGCGCATCAGCCCGGTAACCGTGCCCAGCAACCCCAACAACGGCGAGATACTGGCAACGCTGGAAAGCACCTTGTTGTTTCTTTGCATCCTGGCCACTTCCTTGGCCCCCGCATCTTCAATGGCCTTTTCCAGTTCAAGCACCGGCCGGTCGGCCTTCCGGAGCCCGGCCTTGATTATTCGGCCCATGGGGCTGTCATTAGCCTGGATTTCCTCCAGGAATCGCCGACGGACGGCAGGGTCGCCGGCAGCGGAGGCTTCCTGAATTTTCATTATAATCTCGGGAGGAATCACCCGCTTGCGCCGCAAATTGATGAAACGTTCAATCCAGAATGTCACCATCAGGATACTGCAGACATACAAGGGGTACATAACCAGGCCACCCCGCTGAAGCAGCTCCAGGAGGTTATGCCCGCCAAAGTTCTCCGCCGGCGGGCGATCGGCCGGCAAGTTCACCGCACCCGGCTTTACCACCGGATTTTGCGCCGCACACAGCGCGCTCAGCGCAAGCCCCAACACCACCGTGCCGACCAACACCGACAAATGCTTGCCCATGATCCTCTCCTCCATTAAGTGGGCATGGCCCACAATCAAATTTTAACGCTTGATTTCCGACAGTCCGCTGGAATGTTTTGCCAAAGCCCGGGCGCCTGATGCCGGCTAATTCAGCCTGTCTGCCGCCAGTTCCGCCCACTTGGTTCCCTTATATTTTTGCGCAACCTCCCTGAATAAATTCCGGGCTTCCTCCTTGTTCCCGAGCGCTTCGCTGCATTTGCCGCTTTCAAACATTGCGGCGGCGACCCACTCCCTGGCATCCGGGTAGAGCGCCTGGACGCGCAGATAGGCCAGCGCTGCCCCTTTGAAGTCCGAGCGCGCCTGCGCCACCTGGCCAATATAGAACTGCGCCTGGGCGGCAAGGTCAGACCGGGTAAGGGCCGCCACGTTGCCGAAGCTTTCCAACGCCGCATCATATTCTTTCAGATCATACTTGGCCCGGCCGACCAGGAAATTAGCCTGCGCCGCGGCGGCATGTTTGGCGTTCTGCGCCAACCACGCGTTACCGATCTGAACGGCTTCCGCCGGCTGATTCATGGCCAGCTTGGCCTCGCCCAGGCCCAGGCTGGCCTCCGGCAGGTACTTGAATTGCGCATACTGCGGGTTGGCGATCAGTTTTTTAAAGCGTTCGCCCGCCAGTTCCGGATTCCCATCCTTGGCATAAGCCTGACCAGCCTGGAACAGCGCGTCTGGCACCAGTTCGCTGCCGCCAAAATCAAGGCAAAGCTTGTCGAATGCGGCGGCGGCATCCTTGTACTGCCGGGTCAACCAGTAGCACCATCCGATGCGATAGAGGGCCTTGTCGCCAAGACGCTTGTCCTTCGAAAGGGCCAGGACCTTCACATACATTTCGCGGGCGGCATCCAGCCGCGGCGTGGCCGCGCCCGGCGGCTCCGGCGGGACAGGCTCCTTGTATTTCGCCTCCGCGATATAGAACAGCGCATCCACCGCGAGCGGATCGCCCGGGAACTTGTCGGCCAAAGTGTTAAAGGCCACCAGCGACTCGGCATCTTTGCCGGCTTCGCGCCATGACCAACCCAATTCATAGAATATCCGGGCCTGGTCTTTATCCGGCGCATAGTCATTGAGCACCGCCTGGAAAGTATTGGCCGCTTCACCCCACTTTTTTTGTTCCTGCAGGCAAGTGCCGGCCATAACCAATGACGCCCGGGCCAGTGAATGTTTCGGGTACGCGGCCATCAGCTTGCGGAACACGGTCTCCGCCTGATTCCATTTGGCCAACTTCACCAGACTGCCCCCTTGCCGGTAGAGCGCCTGCGGAATCAGGTCGGGGTTCTTGAACTTATCGGCAACCCCTCCAAAACTATCCGCCGCCTCCGCCCATTTGCCCTGGTCATATTGGCACATGGCCATGCCAAACATGGCATAGGGCGCCAATTCGTCCGGCGGCTGCCGCCCGGCCACTTTCTTATAGTTTTCAATGGCCTTGCCGTACTGCTTGAGATCGTAACAGCACTCGGCCAATTGATACTGGGCCTGCGAAAGCAGTTCGCTCTTGGGGTATTCACGAAGCAAACGCGCAAACGATTCCATTGCCGGCTTGGCCTGCTTCTGTTTCAACTGGGCCGTGGCCAGCTTGAGCAGCGCATCATCCCCAAACCGCCCCGTGTCACCGGACTGCAGGTAGGCGGTGAAGGCCTTAACCGCATCCGGGTACTTTTTCAATTCGAAAAAGCACACAGCTTTCAGGTAGTCCACTTCGACCGCAACAGTCCGGCCGGCCGCGGCACAGTCCACCTTGGCCAGTTCATCCAAAGCGGCCGCATAACGCTTGGCATACCGTTGAATCCAGGCCAGGCGGAAGTGCGCGCGGGAGACCAGATCCGCCGGAGCGCCTGGCCAGGCCAGGAAATCATTGTATTGGCTCGCCGCACGATTATATTCCTTCTGCAGGAAACGATTTTCGGCGCTCAGGAACATGACCTGCGGCGCCAAGTCATTGCGCGCATAGTCCTTGAGAAACTCGATGCAGACTTCATCCGATGGCGCATATTTTTCCGCCCGATGCAGCGCCACGGCGGACGAATAAAGGGCTCGCGGGGCCTGCTCCGCCTGGCGGCTATTCTGCGCATAGGCACGGAAGGCCTCGGCCGCGGCGGCATGTTTGTTCAGAGCCAGTCGCGCATCCGCCAGGCCCAGCTGCATGTCGCCCAAGAGCGCCGACTTCGGGAAGGCCTGCATCGCCTCCGCAAATTTCTGTTCCGCATCGGCACACCGGCCTGACTTCAACAGGCTCATGCCGGTCCAATAAGCGGCCTCATCGGCGAGTTCTTTTTTGGCATCCGCCATCGGCTGCAGTTTTGCCAGCGCCCCGGCATAATCACCCGCATCAAAGAGCAAGGTTCCGGAATACAAGCGGGCCTTCGGGCTGCGCGCGCTGTCCGGGAAATGTCCGGCCATTTCCGCGAAAGCCGCGGCCGCCTCTTTGAGTTTACCCGCCTTGTGCAAGGCCAGTCCACGCTCGAACGCAGCCGCCTCGGCAAAATCGCTCTTACCCTCGGCAACCGGCTTGTAAGCAACGGCGGCATCGTCAAAGGCGCCTTGCCGGTACAAGGCCTGGGCTTGGCGGAACTTGGCTTCGGCCTGCAGCTTGCTGTCCGGATACTGATCCAGGAATGCCTGGAACGATTTGCGGGCATCCAAAAAATGTTCCTCGTTAAACTGCGCCAAGGCCACATAAAACGCGGTGCGTTCCACCAGGTTCAGGAATGTGTCGCCGGCCTTGATGCCCGCCTGGTCAAGCTTGCCCAGCATCGCCACGGTCGCCGCCACCTTGGCGGCCGGCTTGCCCGGCGCCGTATATTTGCCAAGGAAGGACTGCAGCAACGGCTCCGCGTCCTGTGGTTTTCCCAGGCTGATCAGGCAGGCGCCTTCACGGGCTAAAGCCCAGTCCGCAAGGTAATGATCGGGGAAACGGGCCCGCAGGTCGGCGAAGAGCTTGCGCGCATCGGCGAACTGGTTTAAACCGATGCGCGCCTGTCCCAGCTGGAACAGCACTTCCGGCATTTGGGCAAAATCAGGACACTGGGCGCGGACCATTTCGTACTGTTCGGCCGCATCCTTAAATTTGTCCTGGTGAAAAAAAGACTGCGCCAGGCCAAAATGCGCATCAGGCGCCTTGGCATGATCGGCATGGTTTTTTAAAAAGTTCTGGTACGACTCCGTTGCCATCGCATACTTGCCGCTGTTATACAGCCAGGCCGCAAAGTTATAGTCGTCAACCGCCTTGGCATCCTGCCCGGCCGGCAGTCGCGACGGAAGGATGACTGCCATTATTACGCCCGCCATCAGCACCGCCTTGGACCAACATTTAATATTCATATGATCAAAACCTCCTTTGGCATTTTCGGTTATTATTGCACATACAATAATACTGGCAATATCATTCTGTTATGTGTAACCTATTTTTTCAGCTGGCAGCGTGTAAAGCATTCATTTCATTATCATCAGCTTAAGGGGATCAACACCATGAAAAGACTCTGTAATCCTGTTGGCTTTGTAATTATTGGCGTCCTTATGCTGGGCGCATCCGGGAAGCTATGGGCCCAGGCCGCCACTTCCAACGCTGCCGTCGCCGGCATTTCACCCTGGAACGTTGGCATCGGCGGCGGATATATTAAATATGAAGGCGACGAAGCCACCCGGGGCGGCGGCTTCGGCTTGTTGCGAATTGGTTATGACCATACGCCCCGCTGGACCTTCCGCGGGGAACTATCTTATTTCCCGAATTTAAAAGCCAATACCGTAAACAACTACGAAACGGGGGCGCCTGTGCCCCGCCCGGGATTGCATGGTGATTCGACCTGGGCCGCCGGACTGGCCGGCGATGCCCTTTTCCACTTCAACGCCGCCGCCGAGCGGCATTGGGATCCTTACCTGTTAGGCGGCATCGGCCTGTTGCATTATGAAAAAACGCGCGAATGGCGCAGTCAGACTGATGTCCCGGTCCGGGCGGGTATCGGATTGGCCTATCATTTCAACGCCGAATGGGCCGTTAATCTTGATGTCATGGGACAGATGACGATTGACCACACCGAATTCAACCTCATGCCCAATGCGGGCGTCATGTGGCGCCCAGCCGGTCGGGAGCCGGCACGGTCAGCCGGTTTTGCCATTGGGCCGGCCGGTGATCAATCCACCCGGCCCGCCCAGGACTTAAAGCCGGCCAAAGACGACCTGCGGACATTCCAACTGGCCATTAATTCCACGGAAGGGCAGTGGTACGAATACTACTCGGAACTTGATGCCATTGCCAAGATCATCCAGGCCAACCCGGACGCTGAAATCCTGATCGAGGGGCGCATGGAGCAACAGGCGAATCTCTCCGAACGGGATGCCCGGCAATTGACCGAAAAGCGGGCAGAGGCTGTCCGCGATTACTTGGTGAAGACCCACAATATCGCCCGCAAACGCTTTACGACCACCGGCTATGGGTTCGCCACACTAAAGGCAGCGAACGACCCCGCGGGCGCAACAGCCGCAACCCAGGGCATCGTCATCCGCATCCGCGCCCCGCAAACGGCCCGATAGTTAGATCAAAAGTCGGCCTGGAGTATTAATTTTGTAACCGGATGACACCGCGCGGGCACTATACAACATAACGACACAATAATCGCGACAGTTAAACCAGGGAGGCACGCGATGCGCATGACAAGCAGATGGATCGGGGCAATGGCTATCGGCATACTGTTTACAGGCATTACTTGCGGCGCAGCGGGTAACACCGATGCCGTCGCCAAATGTCCGCATAAGGCAAAAGGATTTGGCGGCGGCATGGGCGAGTTCAAGCAGTTGAACCTGACCTCCAACCAAAGCCAGCAGATTGAGGCGATCATGGAACTTAACCGGGAATCCATGCAGACCGCCATGACGCAGGCCAGGGAAACGCGTGAGGCGCTGAACCGCCAAATTCAGTCCGGGCCGTTTGACGAGCAAGCCGTGCGTGCAGCCTGCAAGCAAAACGCCGCGATGGAAGAAGAGGCTGCGGTCCTGCGCGCCAAAGTCGCCGGTCAGATTCGCGCCGTGCTGACCAGCGATCAGCAGGCCGCCTTGGATAAACTGCGGGCTGACACACGCGGCAAAATGCACAAGCGCGCAATCAAGAACCAGGGACGGCCTGACAAAACGACCGTGTGTCCCGACGCACCATAAACAAGATATGGGATACGCAATGCAGGGCAACGGCACGGCCGACAGCGACCGGGCAATCATCGAGCGCGTCCTAAGTGGGGATGTAAATGCATTTGCCGGCCTGCTGGAGCGTTACCGTGCATGGGTATTTGCGATTGTGCTCAAACATATCCCGCCAGACCGCACCGCGGAACTGGCGCATGATATTTTTGTCGAAGCCTACAAGGCCCTGCCGACTTACCGTGGCACCGCCGAGTTTCGGCACTGGCTGGCCGGCATTGCCGTGCGACAGTGTTTCACATTCTGGCGCCGGGCAAACAGCCAGCCAACCGTTTGTGCGCCAGACGAGCTATCACATAACACCCAGGCCTGGCTGGACCAAGCCGGACGGACGGAATCCCAGGAATTGTTTGACCGGCAGACATCCCGTCAGGCGGCGCATGAATTACTGGCATACGCACTCGATCATTTAAACGCCACGGATCGGACATTGGTGACACTCCTCCACATCGAGGAGCGTCCGGTGAGGGAAGTCGCCCGACTGATGGCATGGAGCAGCATAAATGTCAAGGTGCGCGCCTATCGGGCACGCCAGCGGATGCGGCAGATCATCGAAAAATTATTGAAACACGAAGGGGGTGCGGGCCATGAAACCCAATCAAACCGTGGACCGGATTGAGCGCGCCGCATGGAAGGCAGGGCAAGCACCAGCGCCTTTCGCCGGCGAAGCAGACTGGATGGATGGTGTCATGCTGGCAATCCGCCGACTCGGTCCGCTGCAAGCACAGCCATCCGGACGGCTCGATGGAACCGCAAGAATTTTACCCTGGGTGGCGGCCATCGCCGCCTGCCTGGCAATCGTCATCGGCGGGTATATGCTTGGCAACATGCATACGGATACAGTTATGGCCGGGTTGTTGCTGGATGATCCTGCCGGGTTGACGGTTAATATGGTGCTGGCAGAAATGTAAACTTGGTATTGGAAACAGGAGGACATCATGAACCGCTGGAAAATCACGCTTCGTTACGTGTTATTTTTCATGCTTGGGCTGGTAATCGGGATGGCCGGCAGCCACCTTGCCTTCAAGCATCGCTTCGCCCGGGCCATGCAAGACCGGCCGACATCTCAGCGCCAGATGGTAATGCGCCATCTAACCCGCCAGCTTCAACTCAGCAAACCCCAGCAAATCGAAATCGAGCGCATTGTGGACACGAAGCTAAAGGAACTA
>CAYYBV010000032.1:1194-1567 GCA_964469675.1 uncultured Verrucomicrobiota bacterium | reverse complement strand
GAGCGCCATCGGCCGGAAGTCCAGGCAATTTTCCAGCAGGCGGAAGACGAAATGAAACCGCATCTGCGGCCCGAGCAACAACAGAAGCTGGACCAGATCATGGAAAAGATGCAGAAGCATGGCCACATGCATGGCCACCCACCACCCCCCCCCGTTATAATGCGTCATATTGGTAATGACAAATGACGGCGACCGCGTTATAGTACCGGTATTGGTTGCAATTTGATTGCCGTTTGAAAAGGATACCCCGCAATGGCCCGTACAAACAGCGCTTTCACATTAATTGAAATCCTGGTGGTCGTCCTGATCATTTCAATACTGGCTGGAATTGTCGGCGTCGGCGTACTCCGGCATCCGGGCGAAGCCAAGGTCA
>CAYYBV010000032.1:0-1184 GCA_964469675.1 uncultured Verrucomicrobiota bacterium | reverse complement strand
ATTAAAAACTTCAAGAGCGCCCTGCAGCTTTACCGCATGGAGCAAAACCAGGTTCCGACCCAGCAACAGGGTTTGAAAGCGTTATGTGTAAAACCGGATATCGCGCCCATCCCCGACAAATACCCGGAAGACGGCTATCTGGACAGCCGCAATTTGCCGAAGGATCCATGGAATCGCGATTATTTATATCTCGTGCCAGGCCGCAGTAACGAGACGTTCGAAGTCATCTCCTACGGCAGTGACGGCGAGCCAGGTGGGACGGGAACCGCCGGCGATCTTTCCAGTTCAGCCATGTAAAAACAAAAACCACTTCCCGCCCCCACATGAACCAGGGATTCACATTGATTGAAGCGCTGGTTGCCCTGGTCGTAATCGTCCTGATCGCCAGCGTGGCGCTGGAAACCCAGATGACCACGCTCAAACTTGAGCAGGCCGCACGTGAAACGCAAGCCATGCGTTTTGCGATCAGCCGGACGTTGAGCACAAGTCGCATTATTCCCTTGGAAACGCTCGTGGCCGGCCTACAATTCACCAACGGCCCCATTTGCGTCAAAACATCCGCCCTGACACTCCCCGGCATATCAGGACCCGACCGTTGGGTGCAATGGGAAGCATGCTCGTTGGACCGGCCCAGCCTGAACGCCAAAGTGTTTACGCGACCGGATGAACCATGAAACAAGTCGGATCAGGTGGCGTCTCCGCTAAAACTGGATTTGGCGATAACCGCCGGTAATTGGCGGCCAAATAACGCGAGGACCAGGCTGCCCGTTCCCGCACAGACAATCAGGAACCATACAATAATTCCCAGCACACCGGCGCTGGCGCTGACATACAGGCAAAATAAGCCCAGGCAAAATACCCAGACAAAACGGGCATTCCAGCGTCCGAGCAGGACGAGGCGACCGATATGCACGGCCACCACCAGCTTGCTTAAATAAATCAATATACCCAGGGCGGTCATAACCAGCAGACCGAACGGCAAGCCCACCAGGGAAATGGCCGCCAGCAGGCAGATCATGGGGCTCAGGGCTAAAACAACGAAACCGACCAACAGGCATTTCCAGAACGAGGCCGCCAGACACACCACCGCCTGCCGGCCAAAATGCGGGAATAGCCAAAAAAATATCACACCGACCAGCAGCGCCGCGGCAAAGCCGCCGCAGATTCTTAGCAGCGTCGAGCCG
>CAYYBV010000031.1:2957-13836 GCA_964469675.1 uncultured Verrucomicrobiota bacterium | reverse complement strand
GTGGCCTCAATTTAGACAAAGGCAAATAACCAGCATCGAATGGTGCATGCGGCGGAGTATTATGCGTAAAGATTTTTTGCCTTTTTCGAGGCCCAGCATTACGGAGGCCGATATTCAGGCGGTGGGTGAGGTGCTCCGTTCCGGTTGGATCACTACCGGTGCGCAATCCGCCAAGTTTGAGCAGGAATTTGCCGCGTACGTTGGCGCAAGCAACGCCGTCGCGTTAGCCTCGGCCACCGGCGGCATGCATGTGGCGCTCAAGGCACTGGGCATCGGTCCCGGTGATGATGTCGTGACGCCCTCCATGACCTGGGCCTCCACTGTCAATCTGATTGTACTGGCCGGTGCCAGTCCGGTGTTTGCCGATGTTGATCGTGATACGCTCATGGTCGGATCTTCCCAGGTCGCCGCTGTGTTGACGTCAAAAACCCGCTTGATCGTCCCCGTTCATTTTGCGGGCGCGCCAGTGGATATTGATGCTATTCGTCAAATTGCCAATGATCGTCGCATTCAGGTAATAGAAGATGCGGCCCATGCCGCCGGCACGGAATACCGTGGACGTCCGATTGGCAAGACGGGTACTGCTATTTTCTCGTTTCATCCCATCAAAAACATGACCACCGGTGAAGGCGGCATGGTTTGTTCTGACGTAGCCCCCTTAATGGATGCCGTGCGGCGGCTGAAATTCCACGGGCTTGGTGTTGATGCCTTTGACCGCAACATGCAGGGGCGTTCCCCGCAAGCGGAAGTGGTCGAGCCTGGTTACAAATATAATCTAACTGATATCGCCGCCGCGCTTGGCCGGCGGCAGTTGGCAAGACTCGATGAGTTTAACCGCCGTCGCACGGATCTGGCGCTTTATTATCGCCAGCGGCTGGCTGAAGTAGACGAAATCCTGCCGCTTAAGGATCCGCCGTATCCCATGCGGCATGCCTGGCACTTGTTTATTGTGCGCCTGGATGTGGATCGTGCTGGTCTCGCCCGCGATGTGTTTATGGAAGGGTTGAAACAAAAAAATATTGGTACGGGGCTACATTTTCGCGCCGTACATTTACAAAAATACTATCGGGAAAAGATGGGCTGCGTGCGTGGTATGTTGCCGGACACGGAATGGAATTCCGATCGGATATGCTCCCTGCCACTCTTTCCGGAAATGCATCACGAAGATGTGGACGATGTGATTGCGGCGATCAAAGATGTGCTGAAAAAGGATAAACGCCCATGAATACCCCTGTTCCTGTTTCGGTCATAATTCCGGTGTTTAATGAAGAGGCTAATTTGCCGGAACTTATGCGCAGAACGCTAGCCGTCTGCCGTGCATTGAGCCGGTCATTTGAGATCATCCTGGTGGATGACGGCAGCCGAGACGTGTCGCGTGATCTTATTGCGAAAGCGGCGACGGAAAATCCAGGCGAACTGATCGGTCTTTTTTTAAATCGTAATTATGGTCAGCATGCGGCCGTGATGGCCGGATTTGCGCAATCCCGGGGCGAGATTGTTGTGACGCTTGACGCCGATCTTCAAAATCCACCGGAAGAAATTACAGCACTGGTTGAAAAAATGGACCAAGGCATGGACGTTGTTGGCTCCATACGCGTGCCGCGCCGCGATAGTATTTTTCGCCGTTTTTCATCGTTCCTGGTGAACAAAATGACGGCCCACGTGACGGGCGTGGTTATGCACGATTATGGTTGCATGTTGAGAGCCTACCGCCGGCAAGTGGTTCAGGCCATGCTCCAGTGCCATGAGCGCAGCACCTTTATTCCGGTGTTGGCCAACAGTTTTGCGCGCCACACCGCGGAAATCACTGTCCGGCACGCCGAACGTCATGCAGGGCAATCCAAGTATGGCCTATGGAAATTGATTAATCTGCAGTTTGATCTTTTGACCAGCATCACGACCTTGCCGTTGCGTTTGCTTAGCATTGCTGGAGTAATGATCAGCATGATGGGGGTTGGCCTGGGTATTCTAATTCTGGTGCTGCGTTTCATCTGGGGGCCAGAATGGGCGGCCAAGGGGGTTTTTACCTTGTTTGCCATTCTTTTCATTTTCGTCGGTGGTCAGTTTATTGCCATGGGATTTCTGGGTGAATATATTGGCCGCATGTATCAGGATGTGCGCGGGCGGCCACGTTACTTTGTTGAAACTATTGCCGGTAAAAGCGCGCTGGACCAGGTTTGATAATTTTGTTTCCGTTAATTTTTATTCGCTGATCGGTATGGGGGCGCGAGGCGTGGATCCACAAGCAAAACAAATAAACGCACTTATTGGAGCCGACTGCCCGGCCGTGATGGATCTGTTGTCGCGCAAGGGGCGGGAAATTTATTTTCCAAAGCTCGGCATAATTTCGCAATCGACGGAAGCCTATGGCAAAGCCATTAATGCCACCATCGGGATTGCGTTCGAGGAAGATGGTGTGCCCATGCATCTGGCATGTATGATGCGTCGGGTGCAGTTGTCCGTGGATCAGGCGGTATCCTATGCACCCAGTACGGGGCGGTTGGATATCCGTAAACAATGGCAAGCGATGTTGAGGGCAAAGAATCCCGGTTTGACCGACAAAATCTTCAGTCTGCCAGTGGTGACTGCCGCGATCACTCACGGGTTGAGCATCTGCGGTTACTTGTTTTGTGATCCGGGTGATGCAATTATACTGGCGGACTTGTTTTGGGAAAACTACGAGCTTGTTTTTTCGCATGCCTATGGAGCCCGGCTGGATACGTTTGCAATGTTTACTGCACAAGGATTTTTTAACATCGAAGGCTTGCGTGCCCGGTTGAACGCCGGGCCGATTGGCAAAAAAATTGTTTGCCTCAATTTTCCCAACAATCCCAGTGGCTATACCCCACTGATCCGTGAGATGCACGCCATTACGGCGGTATTGCGCGAAGCTGCGGAACGTGGAAATAAAATCGTAGTTTTTTTGGACGATTCTTATTTTGGACTGGTGTACGAACCTGATGTGTTTCCGGAATCAATTTTTAGCTTACTCTGCGATCTGCATCCCAACCTGTTGGCGGTCAAACTCGATGGCCCGACCAAGGAGGATTATGCCTGGGGACTCCGGGTAGGCTTGCTGACATATGGTATCTGTGGTGGTACGCCCGCCGTCTACAGGTCCCTCGAAGCCAAAACGGGCGGGGCGATCCGTGGTAATATTTCCAATGTCAGCAATCTCACTCAGTCCTTGCTAATGAACGCCTATAATGATGAAGCCTATACAGCGGAAAAAAGGGTCAAATACGAACTACTGCGCTCACGTTATGAGTTGGTCAAACAGATCCTTGCGCAACATCCCGAATATGGTGATGAATTTGTGCCCCTGCCGTTCAATTCGGGTTACTTCATGTGTGTCCGCCTGCGGGATGCGGACACGGAAAAGGTGCGACAAAAACTGTTGGCCGATTATTCCACGGGTGTGATCGCAGTCAGTGGCGTTATTCGGATGGCCTTTTCTGTCGTGCCCTTGCAGCAATTGCCGGTTTTGTTCGAGAATCTGTTCCGGGCCGCCCGGGACGTTAAAAAACAAGGATGAATGGCCATGGCCTATGAAGTGATTGCACGCAAATGGCGTCCCAGGCAGTTTAAGGACGTCGTTGGTCAGGATCATGTCATCCAGACTCTGACAAATGCCATCAGGATGAATCGCGTGGCGCATGCCTATCTTTTTGTGGGCCCGCGCGGTATCGGCAAGACTTCAATTGCGCGCATTTTTGCCAAGGCCCTTAATTGTAAGACTGGTATGACGCCCACGCCCTGCGATCAGTGCGATGCATGTACGGAAATTACGGCGGGGTCCAGTCTTGACGTGCATGAGCTTGACGCCGCCTCGAATCGCGGTATTGATGAGATTCGCGCGTTACGTGACACCATCAAGTACATGCCTACCCAGCGCTTCAAGATTTACATTATTGACGAAGTGCACATGCTTACACCGGAGGCTTTCAATGCCCTTTTGAAAACCCTCGAGGAGCCGCCGGTGCACATTAAGTTTCTGATGGCGACAACTGAGCCGCAAAAAATACCGGCAACGATTCTATCACGTTGCCAGCGTTTTGATCTGCGTCGCATCCCTCCCGGGCTGCTGATCGAACGCCTGCGTTTGATCGCCCAATCGGAGGGCGTGAAAATTGATGATGACGCCGTGTTGGCCGTAGCGCGTGCGGCAGAAGGGGGGTTGCGTGATGCTGAGTCGGCCTTGGACCAACTCATCTCTTTCCAGGGCAAAGATATCCATGAGCCCGACGTCCTTGCGGTGTTTGGGTTGGTTTCGCGGCAGACACTGGAAACCATTTCAACCGCCATGCTCCAAGGTGACATGGCCGGCGTTATCCAGCAGGTGGAAGCGTTGGATAAAAATGGCAAAGACATGCAGCGACTTCTGTTGGAACTTCTGGAGCACATTCGCAATTTGCTCGTTTATCTGCAGGCAGGTGGTGGCCTGGCCACGCTGGATTTGACTCCGGCTCAAATGGCCGTGTTGAAAACACAGGCGGCGCTGACCAATGTTGACCGGCTCTTGCGTGTCACGGATGTTCTGATGGAAACCATGGACCGCCTGCCGTATGCGCTCTCCAAAAAAACACTTTTGGAAACTGCGCTGATTCGTTGTTCACGTGTTGCGGTTGTCGTTTCTTTGGATGAAATTTTGCGGCGGATTGAAGTGTTAAAGCACGACCTGGAAAATGATCGTGATGCGTCCTGCGTTCCCGCGGCACGGGCAGCGACGTGTGCGGAGCAGGAAGTCACCGTGCCAGCAGCGATGGCCACGAAGGATTTCCCGGTGCCCGCCATTACCCAGCCGAAAGCGGGCGAGGGCAGTGGTAACGAGTTGACCTATCTGATCAAAATGTGGCCGGAGCTTGTAGGAAAGGTTGGCAAAGCGGTTGCCCTGGCCAAGGGGTGTCTGCTTGATGCCCGCCCAATTGCAGTTGTAGGTGACCACGTGACGATTGCTTTTGATCCAGAATTTTCGATGCACATGGAGCAAGCTGGTCTGCCGCGCACCCGTGCCGTCCTGCAGAAAAATCTGAATGATGTTTTACGCCGTAGCGTTACATTTGAATTCAAGCTGCTGGCGGGGCGCCCGATGGGTGCGGTACAACCACTATCGGCCAGTAATGATTTGCCTGTCAAACGACGAATGGCCGCCGAGCCTGACGATAAAACCCGTTCGCCGGCACCGCCATTGAAGTCGGGAGCGCCCTCCCTTCAGCAAAAACAGAAATGGTTTAAAGATCCGGCAGTTCAAAAGACAATGGATATGTTTAACGGTGACATTCAAGATGTCCGGGAATAGTGATTGCAGGTAAAGCCTGTGGCTGTCCGATACCAGGCGTCGCGCCTAAAAGATATGGCACGCGACAAGGTGGTTTGTTGTCCGCCGCAGCTTGAACAAGGTGTTTTGAGCGATGATAAACAAAATCAGTCGATTGATGGAGGATGCGGGCATATGACTAATATCCTAAAAATGATCAAAGATGCGGCGGGTATGCAGAAAAATGTTAAAAAAATGCAAACTCAACTACGGGCTAAAACAATTGATTTTGCCAGCGGCAACGGTCTTGTGACCGTCACGGCAAGAGGTGATATCTCGATTGCCGCCATCCACATTGATCCCCGTGCCCTGGATGTGGCACACCCGGAGGCGCTGGAAAAAATGTTGCTGACGGCCATCGAAGGCGCGCTGGAAGCGGCAAAAAAAATGAGCGCCGCTGACATGCACTCAATGATGGCCGACATGGGTCTGCCCAATATCCCCGGATTATGAAAACATTTCCGCCCCTCGATAAAACAATTGCCTGTTTCAGCAAGCTGCCAGGTATTGGTCGCCGCTCGGCGGAGCGTCTGGCTATGAAATTGGTGAGCGATCAGGGCGGGTTGCTTGCGGATTTGATCGCCGCCCTTCAGGGGGTTGCCGCACAAATTGGCTGTTGCTCGCGATGTGGCGCGTTGACTGTGCGCGATCAGGATCCCTGCCGTTTTTGCACGGATGCCACCCGGGATGCTACGGTTTTGTGTGTGGTGGAAGAACCTTCGGATGTCCTGCAAATTGAAAATGCGGGAGGCTATCGTGGCCGTTATCATGTACTTATGGGCAAGCTGTCCCCCATGCAGGGGATGGGGATTGACCAGGTCAGGCTGCAAGCCCTGATCTTACGCCTGAAATCGGAGCCGATTCAAGAGGTTGTTTTGGCGCTTAATGCCGATATGGAAAGCGATGCCACGGCCAGCATGATCCGCGACCTGCTTGCGGGGCAGGTGGTAAAAATCACTCGGCCAGCCTTGGGTATTCCCGTCGGTAGTGGAATTGCTTATTCGGATGCCGTTACCCTGGCGCGCGCCATAGGTAGCCGCCAGCCTTTCTGATGTATTGTTGTTTATGAATGTGTCATTTGAAGATAATTTAGCCTTGGTGCGCCGCCGTATTCAAGTTGCCTGTAAAAAGGTTGGGCGCCTTCCGGAAGAGGTGCGTGTGCTGGCGGTGTCCAAAACATATGGGCCGGATTACGTCCAGCAAGCCGCCTCTGCTGGCTTGCTTGATTTTGGTGAAAATCGTGTGCAGGAAGCCCGGCAAAAAATTTCTCAGTGTCCAACCGCCTTGACCTGGCATTTGATTGGTCATCTGCAGACCAACAAAGTTAAGGACGCGGTGCGCCTGTTTCACTCGATCCAGGCGGTTGATTCATTAAAATTGCTACTGGTAATCGAGGCCGCCGCCGAGGCGGTGGGACGAGCCATGCCGGTTTTTCTGGAAGTCAATGTTTCAGGCGAAAGTAGTAAATTCGGGCTGGCCCCGGTGGATGTGCCGGGTATATTACAGGTGGCCAATGGCCTGCGGCGGGTGGAAATCAAGGGTCTATTGACCATCCCGCCGCTAGCGGCGGATCCAGAGTACGCCCGTCCATTTTTTCGTGCGCTGCGCGAGCATCGCGACCGCTGGCGGCAACAGACGGGGTTTGAACTGCCTGAGTTGTCCATGGGCATGTCACATGATTTTGAAGTTGCCGTGGAGGAAGGCGCTACCTGGGTCAGGTTGGGTACCATTCTTTTCGGGAAAAGGACGCCGTCTAAAATCTTATAAAAGCGGTGCGACACGGAACCTGCATTTATGCCGAGGAGGACGATAGATTAGTTAAACGCAATTCGCGGCATTACCGTGGGCCGCAGTATTGGTCTGTTTTACAGTTGACGGTGTGTGCGTCTTTGGTGAAATTGTATGAATCAAGTGCCTGATCGCGGCGTCGCGGTTGGCTGCTGGTAATTCATTATGAACGCTTTATTTGAGCGCGAATTGCGCATGACTTTTATTGGGGCTGGAAATATGGCTGAAGCCTTGGTTCGCGGCATTATCCGGGCGAAATTATTGCCGTCCCGATGCGTGCAAGTTACGGATCCGGACAAGCGGCGCCGCGATTATTTTCAGGCGAATTTTGGCGTCACAGTGTTTGAGCGCAATACTGACGGCATCCGGGGCGCGCAAGCTGTGATACTGGCCGTGAAACCGCAGGTGATCGGGGATGTCCTCAAGGATGTCGGGACAACGCTTAACGCTACGACGCTGGTCATCAGTATCGCGGCCGGTATAACCACGCAGCGTTTGCAAACGCAATTGCCTGGTGGTATGCGCGTTGTGCGCGTGATGCCCAATATGCCGGCCCTGGCGGGGGTTGGTGTTTCGGTGTATTGCCCTGGCCTGCTGGCTTCCAAAGACGACACCCGGCTTGTTGAAGCTCTGTTTCAATCTGTTGGTGTGGTGATGCGGCTGGATGAAAAACACCTGGATGCGGTAACGGCCCTGAGCGGTAGCGGTCCGGCCTATGTTTTTTTTCTAGCCGAATGCATGCTGCAGGCTGGGGTTGAAATGGGGCTTGATCGTGCAACGGCCAAGGAACTGACGCTGGGTACAATGCGTGGCGCCACGCGTCTGCTGGAGATAATGGGGCCAGCCCCCGAAGAATTACGATGCCGGGTTACCTCCAAGGGCGGCACCACGGCCGCCGCACTGGAAGTGCTTGAGGAAGGGCGCGTACGGGAAACGTTTGTCCGGGCCATCCAGGCGGCACAAAAACGATCGAAAGAATTATCTAAATGAATTTTCTGATATTCCTTGACCGTTGTGATGTGGAAAAGGTAAGCCGAGTGTTTTAGTTTGAAAACCGTGTTCAGAATTTACCCTTGTTGAGGTGTGCAATGCGTCATGTTGGCCTTATTATTTCGGGTTGTGTTCTTTTGGTTTTTGCCGATGTGCGGCTGGCAAAGGCGGCTCCGGATCCGACCCTGACCGGCCAGTCGAGCTTGGCGGCAACCAATCTGCCGGGGCGGGATCCTGCCAGCCCGACGAATACAACCATGGTAAATCGTCCGGCCTTGTGGTTTCCGGTTGGTGAAGAAATCTATTATAAAGTCCAGTGGGGTGTCTGGATCGTGGCCGATACCAAGGTTTCCAGCGAGTATATCCAGGAAGATGGGCGTGAATTGCTGGCCATTCGGGTAATTACAAAGACGCGCAGTCTTCTTTCAACTTTTTATCCTGTGGACGATTTTATCGAAAGCGTGGTCGATCCGGTTACCTTTTTGCCGCTGCGTTTTACCAAGCGACTCAGCGAGGGGCGTTACCGTCTGCACGAAATTACAACTTTCAATCACAAGACCCGCATGGCACACTGGCATCATTTGCTTCGCGGTGACCAACAGGATTTTGCCATAGAGGCGGATACGCGTGACCTGGTCAGCTATATGTTTTACATGCGCTCGCAGAAGTTCAAGCCTGGCCAGCATGATGAATCCCGCCTCATGGCGGATGAAAAACTGTACGATCTTCTGGTGGATGCCCGTGATATTGAGTTTTTGGATATCGGTAATTATACAAAAATCCGCACAGTAAAGCTTGATCCCGAGGCCAAATTCCATGGTTTGTTCGTGCGTGTCGGCAAACTGGATGTCTGGGTTTCGGATGATGAACGCTGCTTGTGTGTCCGTGCAATCGCCAAGGCCCCGGTGATTGGAACCATCCGGTTGCTGATTGACCGGGTTGAAGGCCCCGGCGATGATTACTGGAAGCATCCCGGCAATACCAATTATCCGCAAATCGCGCGCAACGCCATGGAGAGTCTGCAAAAATGAAAAACGACATTAAATGGGCGCAGTCGCTTGTAAAAAAGTTTCGCGGGCAGAAAATAATGGTACTTGGTGATATGATGCTGGATCGCTATATCTATGGGACGGTGTCTCGTATTTCGCCTGAGGCGCCCGTGCCAGTGGTGCGGGTGGGCGAAGAAAAAAACATGCCCGGTGGCGCGGCCAACGTGGCGCGCAATGTATGTGCTTTGGGCGGTCACGCCTACATGCGTGGCGTCTTGGGGCGTGATGCGACTAGCCAAGATCTATTGCAGGTCCTTAAATCAGATCGTGTGTGCACGCGCGGGGTGCTGCGCTATGGGGGCATTCATACAACCGTAAAAACGCGTATCCTGGCCGAACGCCAGCAGGTCGTGCGGGTGGATTGGGAGGATCATCTCTGCTTGCCGGCCAAGGTGCGCAGTGCTTTTTGCGCAGGGCTTTCTGCTGCCGTGCGTGGTATGTCGGGCGTGATCATTGCGGATTATGCCAAGGGCACTGTCGGACAAGACGTTGTGAATGCTGTCATGCAAGTGGCACGGCAGAACGCCATTCCCGTGGCACTGGATCCCAAGGAAAATGATGCCTTGAAGATGCCGGGGCTGACCGTGGCAACCCCAAACCGCAGAGAAGCGTTCGCGCTGGCTGGTCTGCCGGAAAAGCCGCCCTGTGCCAATCCGCTCAAGGATCAACCGCTGTTGCGGGTAGCCACAATACTCTTGAATAAATGGAAGCCGGCTTGTTTGCTGGTTACGCTTGGTGTGCAGGGGGTTTTGCTGGTGTCCCGGAATCGCAAGCCTCGCCATGTGGCGGCAGTGGCGCGCGAAGTATTTGATGTGAGTGGCGCCGGTGATACCGTGATCGCCACCCTGCTGCTGGCGCTCGCCGCCGGTGCGAATTACGAAGAGGCAGCCGAATTGGCCAATTGCGCTGCCGGGGTTGTTGTTGGCAAACTGGGCACTGCAACCTGTACCGACCGCGAGTTGTTGGACTATCTTGAGATGCTGCTCAGCGCCGGAGTGAAAATAGGTGCGCGCGCATAAAGCCACTGCGCCGTTTGATGCCCGGCCACAACATTACTTTTTCCTTTGTTTTGGCCAAAGTTACAAAGTTTTTCAAGTTTGATTTCAATTCAAGTGTCTAAAAATTGACAATACTTTAATTTAGTGTAATATATGTAATATAAATTGTTAATGTTTTTATGGCTGGTAACGGAATCTAATGCCATGGCGTCAAACGGCAAAGAGAGGAGTTGATATGCAACGTTTCATCTGTGATGTGTGTGGTTACGTATACGATCCCAAACTGGGCGATCCGGAACACGGTGTTAACCCCGGAACACCGTTTGACAAGATACCGGACGATTGGGTCTGTCCTGAATGTGGCGTTGGCAAGGATCAGTTTTCGCCGGAATAATGCGCAAATATATGCGACTCAAGGCTGGTGTAAAGATTTGCAGGCATGCCGGCTAATATTTTGAAATGTTTTTTGGTGGTTGATTGTTGTGGCGGCGTTGCGGGTGATAGCCCGCCGAACAGGAGGCGCGTATGGAATTTAAAGGCAGCCAGTCTGAACGTAATTTGTTGACGGCATTTGCGGGTGAATCCCAGGCACGCAATCGTTACTCGTATTTTGCCAGCCAGGCGCGCCGGGATGGTTTTATTCAAATTGCCGATGTTTTTGAGGAAACTGCCAGCCAGGAGCGTGAACATGCCCATCGTTTTTTCAAGCTATTGCAGGGTGGCATGGTGAAAATCGA
>CAYYBV010000031.1:2018-2947 GCA_964469675.1 uncultured Verrucomicrobiota bacterium | reverse complement strand
ATGGTCTGTACAACCTTGCAGAACTTGAAGGCCGCTGCCGCTGGTGAGCATGAAGAGTGGTCAGAAATTTATCCTCGCTTTGCTAAAATTGCCAGATCGGAAGGTTTTGAGCCGATTGCAAAAATATTTGAGGCCGTATCGGTGGCGGAGCGCCAGCATGAAAAACGCTACCTTGGTCTCGCGGCCAACGTCGAAGCGGGCACGGTCTTTCAAAAAGACAAGGAAGTTGTATGGCGTTGCCGGAACTGCGGTTATCTGCATAAAGGCAAGCAGGCGCCCCAAACCTGTCCGGCTTGTGCCCATCCCCAGGCCCATTTCGAACTGCTGGCCGAAAATTGGTGAAAGCTGGGTGCCGGCCAATCCTGGGGGGGGGTGGGGGCAAATAGCGGGCGCTTTAAACGCGCCTATCCATCATACATGATGTTTATATCTTTTACTGGTGCCGGCTTCCGCTGTCTTATGGGTGGACGTGCGATTACTTTGGCCGCGCGTATGCGTTCTTAAAGCGAAGCGATTAACACTTGAAAGCCAGGCGCAAAAAACATGCCTGCCCCGATTGCCGTACCTGCCTGAATTGTGCGGATGCGCGTTGTGTCTTGTGCCGTGGCCAGGTTCGGAAAGTTGCCGGGGCCATGTCACGGGGCAAAATCGGTCGCCGGGTTTAGCGGTATAATGTATTTAAGCGCCGGTAGAAAATGTGTGGCAAAGTTGCCTGCCGCTTCGTATTTAATAATAGTTTGAAACATTTGGATGCAAATTCAAATATTCCAACATATAGAAGAGTTGACTGCGGCACTTGTGGGTCTCTTGGCGCGTCATTTTAAATCTACGCTCAGGGTTCCACATGCGGTGATTTTACCTGGCGGCCGTACGCCCCTGGGCGCCTTTCGGCAAATAGAACGTTGTCCTTTTCCCGTGGATGCTTACAC
>CAYYBV010000031.1:924-2008 GCA_964469675.1 uncultured Verrucomicrobiota bacterium | reverse complement strand
ATGTTGAGTGATGAGCGCCTGGTGCCGATCCGGGCGCCAGAAAGTAATTATGGGCAGTTGCGTCCGATGCTCAAGGCGTTGCGCATTCCGTCCGCACGCATTCTGCGGGTTGATGGCCGGCAAACACCGGCATTGGCCGCCCGGCACTATGACGGCAGTCTGCGCGCGTTTTTTGAACGTCAAGGGCGGATTACGCTGGGCGTGCTCGGGCTGGGCGCGGATGGCCATACGGCATCTCTTTTTTCAATGCAGGCTGCGGCGGGTGTTTGCGACTCTTTGGCCGTGGCCGTATCCCGACAACCGGGCCCAGATCGTGTCAGCGTAACGCCTGGTTTGTTGGCCAAAGCTGAAAGAGTTGTGTTTGTCGCGGCCGGCGCGGAAAAAAGGTCGGTTGTGGAACGCATGCGCGTGGCGCGCGCCACCTTACCGGCCGGTTTGGCCACGGCCGGTATCGCCAATGTTCAAGTATGGTTTGCCGAAAACGAGACGTGGTGAGAAAAAATTGCGTATATACGGCCTGCCGGTACAGGATTCCTATGAAACACGAAAATATCAAAATATCCCCAGCGGGCGCTGTGCCTGAATCAGCGGGGCATGCGTCATCGACCTTTAAGTTGTGGCGGTCCATTCCGTGGATCATTGCTTTTATCCTGCTTTTGGCGTCACCATGGTTGGCGTTGAAATGGTTTGTTACATCGGAAAAATTAGCTGCATCCCAATCCCGGTTGCTTGCCATGACCCCAATGAGCCCGGGCACCACTAAGTACGATGCAGTCAAAGTCACCAAAGGGCCCTGGGGGACCATGGAAGTTTGCCCCATCGTTGTCGAGCCGCCATCTTCTTTTTTCAGCTTTAATTTCGACGCTAGCCCCAGCCAGCAATGGATTATTAGCAACGCCAATCCGGCGGAGGCGCGCGCCATGCTTGCCCGGTCAGGATTAAGCGGGGCGGTTATCGATACCTTGATGAAAACCGTCACGACGGATTCATCCAATAACTGTCAAGTTATAAAGCCGCCGGATGACATAACCCGCGCGATTTCACCCGAAGTTCGCGCGGCATTGTATTCGGAATTGGGTAAAAA
>CAYYBV010000031.1:0-914 GCA_964469675.1 uncultured Verrucomicrobiota bacterium | reverse complement strand
CCTTCATGTTTCGTGGCCGTTCGATACATGAGTGGTTTCTCAACAGCGGGTTATCCGACGAGTTGATCAGGCAAATTCAACCGCTGATTTATAAAAAGAAACAAGTATTGTGTTTTTCAGACTTGCATTTGATTTTCCCCGCAATTTCTTCACCCTTGGAACGTATTCAACTGCTCCAGGCTTTGCATCGGGCTGCAACTTATACCCTGCGATTGTATGTTACGCCCCGCGATTCCTTTGACTCATTGATATACTACTGGGGCCAAGGCGAAAGAATCTATAATATCGAACCCATCCTGAAATCTTCGTTTCAGCAAAGTGCCGCCACATTTCTGGATGTGTCTTATTTGTTACCGGATTTCGCCCGAACGCGCTTATACACCTATGTTAATCCAACACGGGGTGATCCCAGTGTTCGGCGTGATTGCCATTGGGCATCTTTTAATTTTTTTAATGATATTCCTGATGATCGTTATGGTCGATTGACCGATCTGACAAGCGTGACCATGAAGGAATACGAAATTATTAGTAGTCCTGCGAGATTTGGCGATGTCATTTTCTTTGTCGTTCCGCCTAATTCGGCGATTCATTCCTGTGTGTATATTGCCGATGACATCGTTTTTACCAAGAACGGCGTCGGGTTTGGTATGCCGTTTGTTTTTGAGCGCCTGAGTGAAGTTGTGGATTATTATCGATCGACCAGCGGTGATTTCTCGCTGCAATACTGCCGGCGGCGCGCTTTAAAAGACTGACCTGTCACCAAAAACAGGTATCCAGATTTTACCGGGTGGGTCAGCTGCGGGTTGTGTGCGGCACAATCATGCGGGACTATCAATAATTATACTTATCAGTGCGTGTCTAGGCCAGGCCGAAGCGTTTTTTAAAACGTTGAAACAGGTTGACCTTAAGCGCTT
>CAYYBV010000030.1:0-13846 GCA_964469675.1 uncultured Verrucomicrobiota bacterium | reverse complement strand
ATTTATATTGACGAAATCGATAAAATCGCCGGAGCGCCCGCCGCCGCCGGCCGCGATGTTTCCGGACGTGGCGTCCAGGTCAACCTGCTCAAGCTCATGGAAGAAACCGACGTCAGCCTGCAAAGCCAGACCGACCTGCTCGGCCAGATGGAAGCCATGCTGCAACTCCAGCGCAGCGGGCAACCGCCCCGGCGCACGCTCAACACGCGCCACATCCTGTTCATTGTCAGCGGCGCCTTTGACCGGCTGGCCGAACGCGTGAAACAACGCGTCAGCGTCGCGCCCATCGGCTTTACGCCGGCGAGCCAATCCGCGCAAGCCGACTATGAATACCTGAAGCTGGCCCAGACGCGGGACTTTATTGATTTCGGGTTTGAGCCGGAATTCATCGGACGGCTGCCCGTGCGCGTGACCTGCAACGCGCTGACCGCCGCCGATCTGCAGCAGATCATGCTGGACTCGGAGGACAGCATCCTGGCGCAGTACCGCCAGGATTTCAGCGGCTACGGCATTGATTTCACGCTCACCAGGGAGGCCGTGGCCATTAAGGAACAGACCGGCGCACGCGGCCTGATGACCGTGATGGAGCAGGTGTTCCGTAATTTCAAATTCCAGTTGCCCTCGACCGCCGTGAAGAACTTCGAGGCCGATTCCAGCACGGTCATGGACCCGGCCGGCGCGCTCAAGAGCCTGCTGCGCAAGAACCAGCATTCCCAGCGCAACCTCTTGAAATCCGAAGTGGCCGAATTCGCGCGCGGATTCAAGGCCGAGCATGCCCTGGACCTGGTCTTCAGCGACGAGGCCGTGGACCTGCTCGTGGAACTGAGCATCACGCAGGACAAAACGATGCGCACGATTTTCAACGAAAAATTCCGTGATTTCCAGCATGGCTTGAAACTGATCGCCAAGAACACCGGGCAAACCACGTTTGAAATCACACGGGGCGTCATCGAGGCGCCCGACCGGGAGCTGTCGCGGTGGGTGGTGGAAAGCTTTAAGCGGGCGCCGGCGGCCGGCGAAAGCGCGTTGGAGCCTAAAATATAGCGTGATCTGTTTGCCCGGCGCAGCCTTGAGCGCGGCCGGATGTCAGTGTGGATCGAATTCGGTTTCCGCCAAAGGCGGATTCGGAAAAACAAAGCAAGTTTGGTTCAGATGCGGCGGCGGCGAGTGAAGCGCCATACTTGTGTATGCGCGAACGCGCCAACGGCGCAGATGAGCTGAAATCGCCGAAGTATTTTCCGAAACGAATTCGATCCGCTTGAAACAGAAACCAGACGAAGAAACAGAAATCATCACAGGAAGGCAGCATGCAAAAACACAAAGTTGCGGTCATCGGGACAGGTTACATTGGCGTCGTGCACATCGAACAGCTCTTGCGGTTGCCGAACGCCGAGCTGGCCGGCGTCACCGATAAAAACCAGACCCTGGCCGCAGAGGTCGCCAAGCGCTTCGGCATCCGGCGGGTTTATGCCAGCGCCGCCGAAATCCTGGCAGATCCGGCCATCACGGTGATCCACAACTGCACGCCGAACAACCTGCATTTTGAATTGAACAAGCAGGCGCTGCTCGCCGCCAAGCAGGTGCTCTCGGAAAAGCCGCTGGCGCTCAGCGCGGCCGAATCAGGCGAACTGGTGCGCCTGGCCAAAGCGCGCGGGCTGACCACGGGCATAAACTTCTGCTACCGCTACTATCCGGTCATCCAGGATGCGGCCGCGCGCGTGGCGCGGGGCGACATCGGCGCAGTCTATAATATTCTCGGCCATTACCTGCAGGACTGGCTGCTCTATCCCACCGACTATACCTGGCGGTTGGACCCCAAGATGGCCGGCGCCTCCAACATCATGGGCGACCTGGGCAGTCACTGGTGCGACCTGGCCCAGTTCATCTCCGGCCTGAAAATCACGGAAGTCATGGCGGAACTGCGCACGATCCTGCCAATTCGCAAACGGCCGAAACACGGCGCCGCGTTGACTTTTGCCGCCGCGGCTGCCACCGCCCAGGAGGATGTCCCGATTACCCTGGACGAATACGGCGCAATGCTGTTGCGCTTTGAAAATGGCGCCAGCGGCACATTTACGACATCGCAGCTGGCCGCCGGGCGCAAGTGCAACATTGACATCCAGATCTACGGCGCCGAGGGCGCGCTGGCCTGGAACCACGAGCGCGCGGCGGAGCTTTGGCTGGGCCATCGCAATGCGCCCAACCAGATTTTCTTCGAGTCACCCATCCTGCAGGCAGAATCAACCCGGCGCTATGCCAAACTGCCATCAGGCCATCCCATGGGCTACATGGATGCCATGCTCAACCTGTTCAGCGATTTTTACGGGGCCATTGCGCTTCGGCAGGCAAACCAGAGCGTGGCTTACCGCTACCCGGATTTTGAGGCCGGCCATGCCGAAATGTGCGTGCTGGAGGCGGCCATCGCATCGCGCAAAAATGGAACCTGGACGAAGGTGGATCAAAAGTGACTGTAGACCGTGGACTGCAGGCTGTGGACTGATTGCGGCAACACGATTGTCGCGTCCGACCTACCGCCTATGGTCTACGGCCCTCGGCCAGGCCTCTTCCTGTCAGCCGGGTCAGAGACATGCAGCGCATCGAAGGCGCAACGGCGTTCCACGCAGGACGGGCACACGCCGCAGGGCGCCGCCTGGCCGCGATAACAGCTCCAAGTCGCGGCATAATTCACCCCCAGGTCCAGACCGATCTTCACAATCTCGCTTTTGCGCAGCAGCATAAAAGGCGCGTGCAAAACGACCGGCGTCCGGCGATTGAGGAACAACACGGCGTTCATCCGCTTCAGAAATTCCGGCGTGCAATCCCAGTAACCGTAGTGGTCCTGGGCCTGGGCGCCGTAAAAAACATCGGCGGCACCTTTGGACTCGGCAAACGCGGCGGCCAATGCCAGAAAAAGCATGTTGCGGTTGGGAACATAAGTCGGCGGCTGATCCAACTGCCGCGGCGCCAATTCGGCCAGCGCCGGAACCGGCACGGCCGGATCGGTCAAGGCCGAGGCGCCGGCCACCAGTTCACCGAAAAAGGCGAGATCCACCTGCCGGTGCTCGGCAACGCCGGCGGCCTGCGCTTGAACAACGGCGCAGGCCGTTTCGCGCGCATGTTTCTGGCCATAGCATATGGTCAAGGCATACAGGCGCCGGAAATCGAGCTTGCCTTTCACATAATGAAGCAACGTGGAGGAATCAAGCCCGCCGCTCAATAGAATGACCGCGCTTTTCATTTGGGGGCGCTTTCCACGCGCTGCAGTTCCGCCTGGCGATCGCCGGTCAGATCGGCGCCGGTAAAATCACCCTGCCGCGGCAGGTCCAGATAAATCGAATCGGAAACATCCAGGTGCACATCCAGTCCGCTGACGCGCAAGTCGAGCACATGCCCGCCGCCCTTGCGGTCATCCGTCAGGAAATGAAAATGATAGCCCGGCACATTGATCCCCTTGACAAACGCCGGGCAACGGAACCCGACCAGCGTGCCCTTGACCCGCTTAAACTCAAACAGCGCCTGCCCCTTGGCCGCCGCCACCAGCGGGCGGTATGGCTTTTGCTGTTCGGGCACACTGCGGGTCCGAATGTATGCAAACAAGCCATCCGCGCGCACAGCGTAAAACAGGTTACTGGAAGGCAAAGCACGGTCAAGACGAGCGGTAAAGTCATCCATATTCGTGGCGGCCACGGCCTTGAGCGTAATATCGCGGTCAAACCAGGTCATGACCATGAACGGCGTCCGGGCGGAATCCGCGACGGGATAGACTTTGCCATCCACGCGGACCTGGAACAGCGCTTGATCCACGCAGATAAATTCGCCATCAAGCTTGTTGAGCGTGCCGATGCCCATGTCGCCATGCTGCTTCAGATCACCGACGGCATAATCCCCGTCATAGACACCGGCCATCAAGGCGTCAATCGGGGCGGTTTGGTAAATCGTGTCACGATCCGCGGCGGACGCCGCCGCCACCAGCAGGACCAGTGCCAGGAATGATATTTGACCTCGACTCATCGGATGATACTCCTTAAATACGCAAGGGGACTTTAACACAACGCCCGGACGGCGTAAAGATTGTTCGCCGCAAAACAGATTTGCTGGGTCAATCGGGCAAGGCTTTATTGGCGGGGCCAATGCGTCCGCGCAAACACCAAGCACGCGCGATATTATCCCCGGCTGATTGCTGCTCTAATCTTGAATGTATCCAAAAGATGCCGCGCATATCGGTTTTGATGCACAACAAACCAATAACAAGCCGATTGCTTTTGGCTAATTATTTTCCACCGAAAACTGCTGGCGCATATCCCGTCCCATTGCGCCATGATTTTACAAGCTTGCATATCCATGCTTTTAATCTATGATGACATAAATTTGTGATTTGGCGCTTTGCCCGTCCGCGACCAAATTATTTCACATTAAATGGGACAACCATGCGCAGGCATGCAACAGCCAAATACTGGATAAGCCGCCTGGCGCTCCAGCCGCATCCCGAAGGCGGCTATTTCCGCGAGATCTACCGCTCCAGGGAACAGATCAAGGCCGGCGCCCTGCCCGCGCGCTACGGGGGGCCGCGCGCCTTTGCGACCTCAATTTATTTCCTGCTCGCCGGCACGCAAAGATCAACCCTGCACCGGCTGGCATCGGATGAACAATGGCATTTTTATGCCGGCCACACGCTGCTGCTCTACATGCTTGCGCCCGATGGGACCTGCCGCAAAGTGCGCCTGGGCCGTGCGCTTGACGCCGGCGAACAGTTCCAGACGGTGATTCCCACCGGCACCTGGATGGGAGCGCGCCTGGACGAAAACGCTCCGGCCGGCGGCCGCGGTTACGCGCTCATCGGATGCACCGTGGCGCCGGGTTTTGAGTTCCGTGATTTTGAGGCCGGCAAACGCGCTGACTTACTGCGGCGATTTCCACGGCATCGCAAATTGATCACGGCCTTGACCGGACCGGGGTAACCCGCCCCGGTTTGAGCTTCAATCTTTTATTTGCATTTTGGCGCATAATAATGCATACTTAAGAAAGTAGCGGGCGTTCTAAAAAAGCCCTTGCCAAATAACGGTTTTGTGCAATATTCCCTAAAGGCAAAGGTGGGATCCGCCGCGATATGCACGACGAAAATTATTTAGGCCCAACGCCTGACAAGTTAAAAACAACAGCAAAGGAGACTATCATGGAAATCAGCGAATCCAAACAAGGCAACGTCACCGTCGTAAAGGCACAGGGCAAACTGGACTCAGCGAGTTCGCCGGAACTCGAAAAGTTTTTGGCGGGCCTGATCGAAAAAGGAACCAGGCAGATCGCCCTGAATCTCGCGGGCCTGGAATACGTCAGCAGCGCCGGCCTGCGCGTATTTCTCTCGGCCGCCAAGCGACTAAAACAATCCCAGGGCAAACTGGCGCTGGCCAATCTGACCCCCCAAGTCCAGCAGATTTTCGACATTGCCGGATTTAACAATATTCTGCCGGTTTTTAAGACCGTCAACGAAGCCATCGCCGCCTGCGAGCTTTGATTGAAGGCGCACGGCGCCGGCCCGAGTAGTCGCCAACTGATCCAAGGAGGATTAATTATGTTAAGTTTCGCCGAAGAAATTTTTTTACTCGCCCTTGACGACAAGCAGGGCATCATCAAGCCGTTGCCCGTATCTGCCCTGGATTACGCCCTGGCCGGCGCCGTGCTCATGGATCTGGCGCTCCAAGACCGGATTGACACTGATTTGACCAGCTTGAGCGTCACCGATACAAAATTAACCGGCGACCCAATTTTGGACGACACCTTGCGCCAAATTCAGCAGAAGCCAGAACCGCAGCCGGCCGGTTATTGGTTAAAGCACTTTGAGCACCAGTCCAGGCACATTCAGGAACGGGTCTTGGCGCGCCTGATTCAGAAAGGCATTCTCAAGCAGGAAAACCAGCGGATCCTGTGGGTATTTGAAGTGCGCCGCTACCCGCTCATGGACAACCGCGAAGTTCAGGAAGTCAAATCCCGCCTGCGTGATTTGATTCTCAGCGACGATATCCCCGAACCGCGCGAAGTTGTGCTGATCAACCTGGGGAACGCCTGTCGCCTGCTTGACGACCTGTTTACCCCGGCGGAATACGAAAAGGTGCGCGCGCGGATTACAGCCCTGGCGCGCCTGGACCTGATCGGCCAGGAAATGGCCAAGTCGATCCGCGAGATCGAGCGCACCATGGCCATTGCCATGTCCATGACCATGATGGCCTGAACGACCGGATCGTGCCCGTTGCGCCATGAGCGATTCATTCTGTCAAACCATCGCCAACCGGCTGAACTGTCTGGAACCGCTGACCATCGCCGTCAACCGCTTTCTGGAAAAGCACGCCCTGCCGCACGAGGCGATTTTCCGGGTCAACCTGGCGGTTGAGGAAGTCGTCACCAACATAATCAAATACGGCTACGACGACACCGGCGCACACACAGTCACGCTGAATATAGCGCTGTTGCCGGGCATCATCCGCTTGCAGATTAAAGATGACGGGCATCCCTTCAACCCTCTGGAAGCGCCCGAGCCTGACATCCATCTGCCACTGGACCAGCGCCAAATCGGCGGGTTGGGCTTATACCTTGTGCGCGCAACTGTCAGCCAGATTGTTTACCGGCGGGAAAACGACGCCAACATTCTGGAAATGGACATTGCGCGGCAATAAGGCGCTTGTATTATTTCCGCGATAGCCGCTTGTCCCCCGCCGCTTTTGGCAGATCGCGCGCGCACTGCCCGGGTTGAATCGTTAAGTCAGGTTAACTCCTGATCATCACGAAATACATCAGCAGGATGACGCACACCACGACCATTGGCCATCGAATATCCCGCGTCCGCCCACTAAGCGCCTTGATGACCGGATAGGTGATGAACCCGAACGCGAGGCCGTCGGCAATCGAATAGGCCAGCGGAATGCCCAACGCAATTAGAAACGCCGGCACGGCTTCGCTGTAGTCGTTCCAATCTATTTTCCGCAGGTTCTGCATCATCATGAAACCCACCACCACGAGGGCTGGCGCCGTAATCGGCGCATAACTGCCGATCATCGCCACGATGGGACTGAAGAAGAGCGCGATTAAAAAAAGGACGGCCACAACCAGTCCCACCAGTCCCGTCCGCCCGCCTTGCTCCACGCCTGCGGCGCTTTCAATGAAACTGGTCACCGTGCTGGTTCCGCAACAGGCGCCGATCACCGTGCCGGTCGCGTCCGCCAGCAGGGCTTGCCGGGCACGCGGCAGTTTGTTGTTCACAATAAAACCGGCCTGTTCCCCGACCCCGATCAGCGTGCCCATGGTATCGAACACATCCATAAACAGAAAGATGATGATGAACGGCAACATGGTCAGCGAGCAGGCTTGCACAAGGTCCATCTGCAGGAAAGTGCCGGCCATGGAAGGCGGGAGTGCCATCAAATGGCCGGCGATCTGAAACCGGGTCATAAGTATGGATTCGCGCACCACGCCGGCCTCCGTAATGACCGGCGGCAGGTGGGGAATCGCCAGTTTGAGCAAGATGGCCAGCAGACCGGACGCCAAAATGCCCCAAAGGATGGATCCATGCACGCGGCGGACGTGCAGGGCCGTGGTCAGGATCAGCCCGAAAAAAAACACGATCATGTCCGGCGAGGCAAATTGGGGGTTCAAGCGCACACACGTGCCAGGGCTGGGTAAAATCAGGCGCGCATTCTGGAACCCGATGAACGCAATAAAAAAACCGATGCCCACGGCAATCCCATTCTTCAGGCTGGGGCTGACGGCATCCATGATCGCCTCGCGGATGCCAACAATCGAAACCAGCATGAACAGCAGACCGGCCACCAGCACCACGCCGAGCGCCACCCGCCACGGCTGGGCATAACCGGCCGCCGCGGCCGCCGGCAAAACGGAAAAAACAAAAAAAAAGTTTTCGCCCATCCCGGGCGCCTGCGCGATCGGATAGCGGGCATAAAGCGCCATGATCACCGTCGCCAACGCGGCCGACACACAGGTGGCCGTCATGACGGCGCCAAAATCCATGCCGGTTTGAATGCCGAAAAGCTTCCCGGACAAAACGGCCGGCTGGACAAAAATGACATAGGCCATGGTTAAAAAGGTTGTAGCCCCGGCCAGGACCTCGGTTTGCACCGTGGTCCTGTTCGCGGTTAAATTAAACCGCCGGTCCAAGTCCAGCATCACGGCAATTCTCCCCATGGCGCAATCAAATCCCAGATTGACATGCAAACGGCCAGGCATGATCGCTCACACCTGGCCGTCGCACGATTAATTATCGGCTGATTATTTCACCGGTTCGGCAGGGGCCGCAGTTTTCTCCACCGGGGCAGATTGCATACCGCATTTAGCGGGATCCATCCCGCAGGGCATGGCTTTACCAAGGGCGTCCGGCTTGCAGCAGCCGGGAGAATCCTTGTCCATCTTGCACTTATCGCATTTCACGGCGTCGGGCTTGCAGCACTTGGCCGATCCCTGGTATTCGCCGCACTTCGCGCACACAACGCACACGCACTCGGGCTGTTCGCCGTTGGCCTTGATCTTCGCCAGGGCCGCTTTGGGGTCGGCCTTGACCTTGGCAACGCAATCCTGGCAACAGACGTAGATGCGACACCCCTCGACATCCACAAAGATATCCTTGCTGCACTTACCGCCCATGATCGGGCAGAGCGTCTGCGGCTTGGCGGCCACACCCTTGTCCCCACCGCACATCATGGCGCACGCCGGGGCCGCTGCACCAACATCCTTGGCCGGCGCCGCCGCTTGCTGGGCCGTCAAACCTGCCACCATTCCCAGCACCAGGGCCGCCGCCAATCCGCGCGTAATTTCATTATACTTCATAAGCATGATCTCCCATTAAGAATTTTTCATTGACGATATTCACGAAATATACCCGTTAAAATTTAATATCGCATGCCTGTTCGATCAAATCCCAGTTCGACCGTACACCTCCTTTCATATTTATTTGTCAGCAGGCTGTTTCAGCAATTTTTTCAGATGATCAATATAGTTCCCCACCCCGCCCTTGCGGTAGCCGGTGCGGGCAATGACTTTGCCATCGGCATCCAGCAGCAATACGGTCGGGAAACCTTTTACCCCGTAAGTTTGCTGTAATTGTGCATTCTGCGCCGCCAGCTCGGCATCCAATTTTTTGGCGTGCGGGAAATCGGCCAGAAACAACACGACCTGATCCTTGGCAAACGCCTTGAATTCCTTTTGTGAAAAGACTTCCTGGTCAAGCTTGATGCACCAGCCACACCAGTCGGACCCGGAAAAATCCGCCAGGATCGGCAGTTTTTTTTGGGCCGCTTCTTTTTTGGCCAGGTTAAAATCAGTCAGCCACTCGTCGCCCGCCAGGGCGGAAAAAACAAACAGGCCGACCAGCAACATTGCGGTTATTACTCGTTTCATCAATACCTCCTATTTTTGGCACGGACATTCACCATCAACCATTCTTCTGGTCACCGCGGCGTGGCGTCCGGCAGGCCGCCATCCACGGGAATCGTTGCGCCGGTTGTCGGCGTTTGCCGGGTGGCGAAAAAAAGCACGGCGTTGGCCACGTGGTCGGGCGTCACCCGGGCTTTCAACAAATTCCGGTTGCGATAATAGTCTTCCAGCCCCTTTTCATCAAGGCCGCGGGACTGCATGCGCGATGGACCAACCGCGGCCCACAAACCGGACTTGCGTTTGCCATCGGCAAAGACCGCGTCGGGCGCCACCATGTTCACCCGGATATCGAAGCCAGCCAGTTCCAGGCTGGCGATGCGTGCCAACTGGTGGGCCGCCGCCTTGGTGGCGCTGTAGGCTCCGAACTGGGCGCCGGGGGCAAAGACGTTTTTGGTGGAGACCAGGATTATATCGCCGCCCGTCGCCTGGCGGGACAAACGCCGGCCAGCCTCCGCTATGGTCAGCAAGGTGCCCTCCACGTTGACACGCTCCAGCCGCCGAAACGCCTCCATATCCAACTCGACCAGCGGCGCCACCATGGCAATCCCGGCATTGACCACGACAATATCCACCCCGCCCCATGCCTCGGCCGCGGCATCAAACCCGGCGGCCACGGAGGCGGCATCGGGAACATCCATGGTCACGCCCATCACACGATCCGGCGCCATAACATCGAGTTCCTGCACCAAGTCATCCAACGATTCTTTCGCCAGGTCGGCGGCGGCCACATGGGCGCCCTTCGCCAGCAAGCCGCGGCAAATACCCGCCCCAATGGCGCCCGCCGCGCCGGTGACCAAAGCTATTTTATTTTGCAGAGGCGCCGACGCGCCGCGCTCAATGCAATATGCTTGCCCGCCGGGCACGATGATTTTACCCGGCTTGGCCGCGGACTTTGGCATGATCGCTCGCAGTTGACCGCGAAGTTCGTCATCCGCCGCCACGCCCGAAACGCCAGCCAGGTTAATCGCCGGGCCCAATTCCCCGGAGGCCGCCGCGCATGCCTTGAATATGACCCTCTGCCAGGGATCATCGGGGCGATCGGCCGTTTCGGCCAGCAGGCCCCGGAGAATGGTCAGAAGACGGGCTGTATTTACAGGGTGTTCCATAATCAAAGATTAGCCCGCGAAACATATTTTTTAACAAATTAAGTTTTTTTGACCTTCAACGCCTGATAATACTCGAGCGCCTCGGCCGGCTTCATATTCGCATGCACGACCTTGCCAATCGCCTTGATCATGCCCACGGGGCAATCGCTCTGGAAAATGTTCCGCCCCATATCCACGCCGGCGGCACCTTGCTGGATGGCGTTATAGGCCATGGTCAGCGCCTCCAGTTCCGGCAGCTTTTTGCCGCCGGCCATGACAATCGGCACCGGGCAGGAGGCCGTGATCGTATCGAACCCCTGCGGGACGTAATAGGTCTTGACCACGTGTGCGCCCAGCTCCGCGCAAATGCGGCAGGCCAGCCGGAAATACCGGGCGTCACGCGCCATATCCTTGCCTACCGCCGTGACCCCCATGACCGGAATGCCGTAACGCAGGCCCAGATCCACCAAACGGGTCATGTTATGCACCGAGCGCGTCTCGAACTCGCCGCCAATGAACACCTGGATAGCCAGGGCCGCGACGTTCATGCGGATGGCGTCCTCGATATCCAGGGCCAATTCCTCGTTGGAGAGCTCCTTTAAAATGCTTGGCCCCCCGCTGGCGCGCATGACAATCGGCGGTTGGCAGGCGGGCGGAATGGTGGAACGCAAAATGCCACGGGTCAGCATCAGCGCGTCGCAATACGGGACGAGCGGGACGAGATTCAAACCTTTCAGGAAAAAGCCCGTGGTCTTCATGGGAACATCTTCGTAAAATTTTTTGCCTTCCTTAATGGCTTCCGGATCCGGCATGATTATTCTCCTTTGCGATGCGCGCCAGGTGGTTCAAATGCTTGCATCATTCTTGTTTTACGCGGATTTGTCAAGTGGCATGGCTTTCGGGATATCAGTGCGCGCCGTTCAATTCGCGGTCCAGCGCCAGCAGAAAGTCACGGTTGTCGGCCGAAAGGTAGCGCATGGTTCCGCCCATGCGACTGAATGTTTTGCAATAGCGCAGGTAATAGGCCGGGTTATCCATGGGCGGCTCGCCCCGGGAGCTCCAATCCCAACGGGATTCAGCCAGGTCTACAACCAGGATGAAATGGTCTTTAATGCCCGCCCCCTGCTGAAGATGCAGGTTCTGGGCCATGGCAAAGGCTTTTTCAAAAATCATGGGCGACATAACCGCCGAACCAAGCGAAAGGTACACCCCGCCATCCAGGTTGTTGACGCCGCTTGCAAAAGCCAGAAAATCGCGCTGGGCCGTCCGCCCGATGGCCGCACCCTGGTTCATGGGGTGATTGTAAATAATGTCATGCCCAAACATGGGATGGCCGGTAAACGGAATGTTCAGGCGATAGGCCGCCGCCTGCACGCTGTGGGACTTGAAAGCATGCGGAATCTCCATTGGACCCGGTGACAGGTTAAAATGATGCACGGCCGCCAGGAAATCGGCGGCGGCGGCGGCGCGCGCCGGGTCCGTCTTCGACGAGGCTTCGCCGGACAAGTCGGCGGCCAGCGCATCCGTGACAACGCGCCGCAATTCGTCGGCGGAAGGAATCACCAGGCGTTCATTCTGGATCAGGGCCCCGACCGATTCCCCGTAGCCCAACCCGGCGTAGGCGCCGGCAATCAGCGCCAGGTTGATATAGCGGCCGGTTTCCTGCCAGATGCCGAACTGGCCCTCGGCCACGTAACGGCGCACATCCTCGCCGCTCCGGCCCTGGAAGGCGAACTCCCAGTCATGAATGATCCCAGCCCCATTGGTCGCCAGGTGCGTTAACCACCCCGCTTCCATCAGCCGGATCAGGACCGGGGCCAGGCCGTTCTTGATCGTATGCGCGCCGAAAGCCAGCATGCGGGCGCGCCCCGCCCGCCGCGCCTGGCGCATGCGCCCGGCGGTCTCGCGCACAATTTCACGCGTTTCACCGGCAATGTTTTTGGGCGCCGTGCCGGGCAGGATGTAATCGCGCTCAATCGCCAGCTTGTTCTCGCGCTCGCCAAGCGGCTTGACGATCAACTTGTCGCGGTCGAATTGCGGATGGGGCATGCCTGATATCTCTCCTACCGGGTTGATGTATGGCAACCCTATCATAATAGCGCCTTAAAACAACAAAAAACGGTCCGCAGCGCGGCAAAATACCCCCCCTAAAAAAAATAAAATAGTTGTTGCATTCATCCGGCAACATGGTAGTTTATGTGGCACTTGACTGCAGTATGAGCGAGTTCACAGTGAGATGGTAGATTGTCAGACGACGTTTTGCTCGGTGACGATCCGAAACCCGAATGATTCGGGAACAGTCGCAGAACACTCATGCCACAGTCCAAGGGAGGAAAAGTATGGCTACGAAGCTGTATGTCGGAAACCTGTCCTTCACCACGACCGAAGGTGACCTGAAGGAACACTTTGCCACGTGTGGCACGGTGGTTAGTTGTAACGTCATTATGGACAAGTACACGAACAAGTCGCGCGGATTTGCCTTCGTGGAAATGGGATCGCAGGAAGAAGCCAACAAGGCCATTGCCGAGAAAAACGGCACTGACTTCCAAGGCCGAGCCCTGACGGTCAACGAAGCCAAACCCCGCGAAGATCGGCCCCGCGGCAATTTCGGCGGCGGCGATCGCGGTGGTGGCAAGCGCGACTATCGTTAAACCGATTGTCGGTTTTTAAAATCGGGAAGAGCGTTTCGTGGAGGCAACTCCCGAAACGCTCTTTTTTTAAACCTGTCGTCATCCTGGTTAACCATGGTTAAAACCCTAACCACCCTGTTCGAGGACGAATGGCTGATCGCATTCGACAAGCCCAGCGGTTTGTTGACCGCGCCGGACCGCTGGAACAAGGCCCGTTCCGATCTGATCAGCCTTTTTCGCCAAAACGGTGACGGCGGCATAGCCGCCGCCCTGCAGCTTGATGCCGAAACCAGCGGGGTGCTGCTTTGCGCCAAAACCAAGGCGGTGCTGACGGCGCTGGAGCGGCAATTTGCGTCCGGCCGGGCCAAGGCGCATTACCTGGCGCTCGTAAGCGGAACATTGCCGGAACCCGACCTGGTAATTCGCCGGGAAATTGAAACTGATCGCAATCAGCCCGGACGCATGCGCCTGGCCGCCTCCTACCGCCGCGGCACTTGCCGGACACGGACGCACGCGATCGAGGTCTTTCGCGCGCACAGCCTGCTGGAGGCCTGGCCCAGCGGCGTCAAAAAACACCAGATCCAGGTCCATCTGGCGTACGTCGGCTGCCCGGTGGTCGCCGATGCGTTATATGGCAACGCCCACGGCTTGTATCTTTCCGAGATCAAGAGCGACTACAAGTTCAAGCCCAACGAG
>CAYYBV010000029.1:10299-13928 GCA_964469675.1 uncultured Verrucomicrobiota bacterium | reverse complement strand
TTGTTGTTGACATAGCAGAATATAACGAGTCAAAAAAGGCGATATTTCAATGATTTCCGGGGTTGGATATCGCCCCGGGTCTGCGGGCGCGATGGCGTCCGCGCCACGCATTTCGGTTCCCGCTTCGGGATTCAAAACGGGCCGGTAAGTTTGCCGCAGATGCCGGCGCGCGGCGCGAAGCGCTGGATATGTATCCGCGCAAGCGCCGAAAGCCGACAGATGTGGCAAAATCACCGGCCCTTTTCGAAAGAAATGCGCGGCGCACTTCTGTCAACACAGGCCTTACCGCCGACAACCCAACAAAACACGGATGCGTTATGCGTCTTGCAGGCGTCCACCCTTGAGTTCCAGGACCCGGTCGCACAGGCGGGCTACGGCGATATTGTGCGTCACCAGGATGAGCGTCCGCCCTTCACCACGGGTGAGCGCGAATAAAAACTTTAGCACCTGGGAACCGGTCACGGAATCCAGGTTGCCGGTGGGCTCATCAGCCAGCACCAGCCCGGGCTGGTTCATCAAGGCCCGCGCCAGGGCCGCGCGCTGTTGCTCCCCACCGGAGAGCTCCATCGGCAAGTGATTGGCGCGACCCGCCAGGCCAACCGCCGCCAGCAAGGACTGTGCGCGTTCACGCATGCCGCCAATGGCGCTGCGCCTGCTCAAAGCAGGCAACATGACATTTTCCAGCACATCAAGCTCGGGTAAGAGATGATAAAACTGGAATACAAAACCAATGTGCTTTCCCCGCACAACGGTACGCCGGGCGGCAGAAAGCGCGTATAAATCACATTTTTGAAACTGAACAATGCCGCCACTGGGTTGATCAAGTGCGCCCAGGATATGCAGGAGCGTGCTTTTGCCCGAGCCACTGGCCCCGATAATCGAAACCACTTCGCCCGCGCGCACGGCCAGGGAAACATCCCGCAAAACGGGCACCGCGGTTTTACCGAGCATGTAGGTCTTACTGACGTGCGCGCACTGCATGATATTTTCGCCCTGTGGCGACGGGGACGGCGCATCATGTTCCACCGCGCCATCTGACGCCATCATAGCGTTTCGCCCAGGCAAGCCCGAGGATGGATCGGAAGATGGTGTCAAATTATTCATAACGTAAAGCCTGGGCCGGATCCAACCGCGCGGCGCGCCAAGCCGGCAAAAGGCCGGCCAGGGTACAAATGATTAGCGCCAGGATCGCGATCAGCGCAATGTCACTCGGCGCCGTGCGGGACGGTATTTCGCTCAGGTGATACAACTCCTTCGGAAAAATCTCCATGCGGCAGACCGTCGCCATTGCCCGCATAAGGTTGTTCCGGTAATGCAGCGTCAAGAGCCCAAGGCCGATTCCCAGCACGGTGCCGAAAACTCCCTGAATCCAGCCCTGCCAAAAAAAGATCCGCATAATGCTGCCGGAGGCAAAGCCCAGCGCCTTGAGTAACCCGATCTCCTTGGTTTTCTGGACCACAACGATGATCAGCGTATTCGTGATTCCAAAGGCCGCAACCAGGACGATGAAAATCAAAAGGAAAAACATCATGTTTTTTTCAACCCGCAGGGCATCAAAAAGCTGGCGGTTTAAATCCATCCAGGTCTGGACGCGCAAATCCGGATATTCCCCGCGCAAACACTCGGCAATGCGTCGGGCCACGCTATGTGCCTGAAATGGGTCGATTGTCATGACTCGCAAGGCATGGATGCCACCGCTGATCCCGTAGAACTCTTGGGCGGCCACCAGTGGCATCAGAATAAACCCGACATCGTATTCCCACATGCCAATCTCAAAAATTCCGGACACGTTCATCTCCGCCGGCAGGCTGATTTCATCCCGACCGGCAATGAAACTCTGCGGCGAATAGACCAGCAACTTGTCACCCACGGCAACGTTAAGGCGCCGGGCAAGTTCGCGGCCAATGATAACGTCATCTTCGCCCAACTCGAACTGGCCGGCCACCATGTGCCGGGACAATTGGCTGACCTGCCGTTCGCGCTCGATATCAACGCCGCGCATTACCGGGGTATGCACGACACCGCCATGCTGGACAAAGACCAGGCCCTGGACATAGGGCGCCACCCCGGCCACGCCCGAAATGGTGTTAACCGCTTCGACCAGGCCAGCCTCGTCTTCAATGATCCCAGCACGGGTAACAGTCACATGCGCGTCAAAGCCAAGGATTTTATCACGCCACATGTCATCGAATCCGCTCATGACGGAAAGCACGATTACCAGAACGGCTACGCCCAGCATTACGCCGACAACCGAGATAATGGAAATCACCGAAAGCCAGGTGCGTTTCGGCTTCATATACTTGAGCGCCATGAATAATGAAAAAGGCAACATAGTGTAAGCAAGCCCGTAATTAGTGATCAGTGAAATTAGGCACCGGAATTATAATATTCGTTAAATATTTACCGCCCATAATCGTTGCGCCGCCCCAATTGGTCAGGGCGCACTGATCGTGGATAACTGATCGCTTTTCGGTCGGAGCTGCGGGAAGAGAATGACGTCGCGGATGGTTTCCGCCCCGGTCATGATCATCACCAGGCGATCAATTCCAAGTCCCATGCCACCGGCGGGAGGCATCCCGTGCTCGAGGGCCAGCAGGAATTCCTCATCCACCTTCTGGGACTCGGCGCCCGACTGAGCCTCCAACCGTTTGCGCTGTTCGAGCGGATCATTTAACTCGGAATAGCCCGGGGCAATTTCCTTGCCACCGATGACCAGTTCAAACACATCCACGACCTGGTCATCATCCTTGCAAACCTTGGCCAATGGTACAAGCTCCCGTGGCAGACGGGTCACAAAGGTTGGGTTCTGAAGCGTGCGCTCGATAAGTTTTTCGTAAATTTCATGCGTGATCTGCATCATGGGCCAGGCCGGGTCAATGATAAGCCCCAGACTGGTGGCGCGCGCGCGGGCCGCGGCGGGCGCAAGGTCATACCAGTCGGCTCCGGCCTTTTCCAAGATCAAATCGCGATAAGAGGCTTCGCGCCAGGGCAAGGCCAGGTCAATCCGGTTTTCATCCCGGCCCACCTGTAGGGAGCCAACCACCTTTTGTGCCACGGTGGTGATCAATTCCTGCACGAGCGCCTGCATGCCCTGACGGTCCGACCATGCCTGATAAACTTCCAGCATGGTGAACTCGGGGTTATGCGTTTTGGAAATACCTTCGTTACGGAAATTACGGTTCAGCTCAAACAGCTTGTCGAATCCGCCCACCAGGAGACGTTTTAGGTATAGTTCTGGCGCGATGCGCAAAAACATGTCCGCATTCAAGGCCGTGTAATGGGTTTTGAACGGTCGCGCCGCCGCGCCCCCGGCCTGGGACTGCATCATCGGCGTTTCCACTTCACGGAAACCTTTGGCCCACAGAAATTCGCGGATTTCGCGCACGGCCTGCGAACGCTGGTCAAAGAGCCGGCGCACCTCTGGATTGGCAACCAGGTCGAGGTAGCGCTGGCGATAGCGGATTTCAACATCCTTAAGCCCATGCCATTTTTCAGGCAACGGGCGCAGGGCTTTGGCCAGCGGTGTCCATTTCAGAATGCGGATCGTCGGCTCACCCATGCGGGTGGTAAACAGCTCGCCATCCACACCGACCAAGTCCCCCGCATCGAGCAAATGCTTGAAAGCCTCG
>CAYYBV010000029.1:0-10289 GCA_964469675.1 uncultured Verrucomicrobiota bacterium | reverse complement strand
CTGATGTGGTCTAATGGAAACCATTAGGAAATATCTACTTATATCAGATGGTTGCGAGGAGCACATGTCTCACTCTCACAATCTTCAGGGTGATGGATTTTCGGTCAGCTTTTCAAACCAGGAAGTCACGGCATGGGGCGGTTTGGCCCTTTTTAAACGTATGCTTGAAAGCCTCGAATTCGGCGGTATGGGATTTGCCCGCATAGAGCTGAAAACGATCGCTCCCGTCGCGCAAATCGGCAAAGATACTTTTGCCCATGTCGCGGACGGTCATCAGACGGCCGGCCACGCGGACAGCCAGGCCTTCCTGGAAACATGTGCGCAGATCCGCTAGCAAGCGGGTGTCGGGAAAGGCCTGACCATAAGGCGGGAAGCCGGCCGCAGTCAATCGCCGGAGCTTGAGCAAACGTTGTTCCCCATCGCCGCCATCCGGCGAAGGGGACACCGCGGGCTGTGCAGTGGATTCGGTCATGAGAATCAGGCTTCCGCGATGGCCTCCGAGGGGCACGCGTCGACACATTGCCCACAACTCACGCAGGTTTCCGCGTTAATAACATATTTCTTTTCACCCTTGGTGATCGCCTCCACCGGGCAAACTTCCACGCATTTACCGCAGGCAACGCACTTGTCTGAAATCACATAGGCCATGTTATTCCCTTTCAATAATTTATTTAGCCACTACACGAGTTAATTATTTTTTACCGTCGTTACCAATGTTTAATTATAATTCTGCCGCCGGGCGGGCATTCAGCGTCCGATCGTCAGGCGCGCGGCCAGCCTTTCGGGCAGGCCCGCTTCCCTGATCTTGGCCTGGGCGGCGGCAATATCATAGGGGACACGCCGCAATCGGACTTCCTTATTACCCATGTCATAAATCACGTAGGCGGCGCGAGCATCGCCGTCGCGCGGCTGGCCGACACTACCGACGTTAATCAAATATTTTTTTTCCAGACTGATTTTAATGCATTCATAAACGCCGCCGATGATTTCGTCTGATTTTTCAAAGGCCAGCGGCACATGTGTATGGCCATAGAAGCAAACCGTCGTCATCTGATAATTAAAACTGGCCTCGGCCTCCAGGCCCTCGAACACGTATCCCCACATTTCTGGCATGTCGAGCGTGCTGTGCACAATCGTGAAGTTTTCCACCCGCTGGATCATAGGCAATTCGGCCAGGAACTTCTGTTGGTCCGCTGAAAGCTGGCGGCGGGTCCAATCAACGGCGTCCGCCGCCAAAGGATGGAAACCAGTCAAGTCGTCATCAAAAGAACAAAAGTGATCGTGGTTGCCGCTAACCAAGGCACAATTGAGCTCACGAATGCGTTCCAGGCATTCACTCGGACTGGCGTTATAGCCGACAACATCCCCTAGGCAGACATACCGGGTGACATGCTGGGCGGCAGCATCCTTGAGAACCGCCGATAAGCCTTCCCAATTGCCATGAATATCGCTGAATATCGCGCAAATCGGGCCACTCATAATGACACGCCTTTTTCATCACCACCAGCGCCTTTACGCCGTCATGGGCGAGCTGGCAACCATCGCGTAAAGTCCCCACAACAAGCGGAACAACGCCCGGCTTACAGGCGCATCAACGCCACTGCCAGCACAAGGTCGTCAGGTGATGTGATCTTGATATTGGAAGAACTGGATTGTACCAAACGCACGTTATCGCAGATCAATTCGACGGCCGCGGCTTCATCCGTAACCTTAATTTTCTTTTTAGCCACCAGCTCAAGGGCCTTGCGGAGTAGGTCCGCCTTGAACGCCTGGGGCGTTTGTACGCGCCAGAGCTTGGTACGGTCAATGGTTTGGGAAATGATCAGTCCCTTATCAACTTCCTTAACCGTGTCCGTGATCTTAACGGCGGCCACGCCGGAGCCATATTGGCGGGCCGATTTGATTGTTTCGGAAATCAAGTTGATCGTCACACAGGGGCGGGCACCGTCATGCACAATGACTATTTCGGCATCGGCACTGATTTCGGCCAGGCCATTGACCACGGACTGTTGGCGCTGGAGGCCACCGGCTATGATTTTGACAACCTTCTTGCACCCAAACATCTGCACGGCGCACCGCGCGGCCTCAACACGCTCTTTCCGAACCACAAGGATAACTTCGTCCACATCCGGACATTTTTCAAAGGCCAGCAGGGAATACACCAACACCGGCTTGGCTCCCAAGCTGAGAAAGGCCTTGTCCACATCCGACCCCATGCGCTCGCTCTTCCCGCCCGCTACAATAATGCCACTGTTCATGATAGATTAAATGAAAAAACTTGTTACTGCTGGAAGTATGAATGTTAATGGCTGCGGTTTAAAAGTCAACTCCAAACTTCGGGTTTTTAGCAGCCGGATTCGGCGGCAATATCCGCGCTTTGCGTCCGCGCACCTTTGCGTTATATTCAAGGCAACACCATGAAGTGCGACCCGATAGCCAGCCTGCAGAATCCGCGCGTGAAAGAGGTGGTCAAGCTCCGCCAGCGCTCGCACCGCGACGCGCAGGCACTTTTCATCGTGGAGGGCTACCGCGAGCTTAGACGCGCCTTGGATAATCATCGCCGGCCGACGGTCCTTTTTATCTGCGAAGCGCTCTTTCTTGGCAAAAACGAGCCGGAGCTGATCGCACATTGCCGGCAAGCTGGCGCAGAAATTGTGCCCTGCACCATGCCAGTTTTTCAAAAAATGGCCTACCGCGAACGGCCAGAGGGCCTGCTGGCTGTGCTACCGCAGGTCCACCAGTCTTTGACCGACCTGAAGCTCCCGAAGCAACCGCTCATTGTTGTCGCCGAAGCCATTGAAAAACCAGGCAACCTTGGCACGATCCTGCGCTCGGCGGATGCTGCCGGCGCCTCGGCCGTGATCATCTGCGACCAGTGCACGGACATCCATAATCCCAACGTCGTGCGCGCCAGTACCGGCGCGCTCTTCTCTCTGCCAGTTGTGGAAGCCGCATCCGCCGAAACTTTAACCTGGTTAAAATGTAACCAAATCCAGATACTGGCGGCCAGCCCGCATGCAAAAGCAAATTATACGGACGTGGACTTGCGCACGGGGATAGCCATAATTGTCGGAGCTGAACAATACGGGCTAAGCAACCTGTGGATGCAAGCGGCTAACTTGCAAGTACGCATCCCCATGCATGGGCAGGCCGATTCGCTCAATGTGGCCACGGCCACAACGATCCTGATGTTTGAGGCGGTGCGCCAACGCCAAAAAGCGGCGGGGCAACTGACGCTGGATAACTGATGACGAATGCCTGCGGGCGGCAGTCTTTTTGCGGCTTGCCCACAATGCTACGCATAGCGTTTCACAGCATACAATTTGCTTTGCGCAGCGGCTATGGCATGCTACTTAGTTGATCGCTTGGCCGGAACAGCTTTGCCAGCTTTGCCACCAGTTGGTTTTGGTGCTGTGGCCCCCTTGTTGGTAACCACGATTTGCGCTTCATATCGGTACCGCGTGCCGGCCGAGAGATGTTTCCAAGGCACGGTATATTGCCCGCTTTCCCCCTGGAGCACCAAACCATCCTCGCTCACCGCTTTCAGTACTCCGGTAATAATCGCGCCGTTTGCCATGCGTAATGGAACATCCGCCAAATCATCGGCGGCCAAAATATTACAGCTCAAAACTGGAATCATGATCATTACGCCCAACCAGAGCGGAAAATAGATTTTCATTACAACAAAATCGCCCCTAATTGTGTTTTTGTCAAGCCAATACAAGGGTGATTAACCTGGGGCTATGTCCCTGAAAAAAATGGTGGACCCATGACGACAAGCGATTTAGGCGCAAGCGTTGAGGCATCAAAAGCGTAGCGCCTGATGATGCGGATAAATCCCCCACCTTTGCCGGCCACATGCAAGCGCGGTTTTGATCTAAGATACCGCCACGTGTGATCACCACCCATATTTCAATATTGGCTTGCTTATCGGTCCTGATTGGGACTATGGTGCGCTGATTACGCACACCTGACAGGACGGCCACACCATGGCGTTACATAAAATCGGATTTGTGTTGCTCGCAACTCTTTTGGCCGCCGGATGCTCTAGCATCGTGACTTATCGCACTTTTGAGCAACCCCCATCGCCGGACCAAGTCGCCGCGCTCTGGATCCCAATCAACCTGGAACCGCTTGAAGTGGACGGTCAAAAAGCAGGCCCGCACTTCATACCCGTCAGCGACCGCTATAAAATCGAATTGCTTCCGGGCGCACATATGTTGCTGGTGCGCTACTCGGGCCTGGCCGGGGGACCTTCCTGCGAGCAGGAAGGAATGCTTAATTCCCCGCCCATCCCCGTCACACTCAAAGCCGCCCCGGGGCGCACTTACCGCCTGACCTATGCGCGGTCCGATATAGAACTCCTGTTCACCAGACAATTGACCAATATCACCGTCCGCGTCGAAGATATCACGGCTGACCCGGCGCTCATCAAGCATTTAAATCGCGGTTGGCTAACACGCAGCGTTAGCATTCATGATCCGTACCAAAAAACGGCTTTATCCACACTACGCACGCCCGGCGCATCCGTGGCCGCACCTTTGCCTGCCCAGACGGCAACACAAACCGCAGTGCATGATCTCACGGCTCTCGGGCAATTGAAACAATGGTGGCATCAAGCCGACGAGACTGAACGCGGCGAATTTTTAAAATGGATCGTCCAGCAGAAATAACTGTCGAATACCGATGGCGGAGGGAGAGGGATTTGAACCCCCGGACCCCGTAAGAGGTCACATGATTTCGAGTCATGCGCATTAAACCAGGCTCTGCCATCCCTCCGGTAAATATGGCCCACCAAACTTATTCAAGATAAACTAAAAGGATTAAAAGTCAATCCGGATACCACGCTCTGGGCCTGATCACCCGGCGGAATCAATGTGTTTGGCCTAATATTGGGCGTGGAAATTGGGCTTGATAATATGCCCGCCATGGTTTACTGTGCGTCCGTTGAAAAATACAACTAACGACCATTACCACGAAAGGAAAGCGCCGATGAAAAACCGTTTGATTGCATTATTAGTGGCAAGCGCGGGACTGCTAGGGATGATCTCCACCGGCCGGGCACAGGAACAGGAAAGGAATAATCAATTCGGTGTTGGCGCACATTACTGGACAACGGTTAAAAACATCGACGTGAAAGATGTTGATAAAAACGGTTTTTCATACTTGGCAATGTACCAATACCACTACGGCTGGGTGGGCGTCGAAGCCGCCCTGGAATGGTTCCAGAAGGGGTTTGGCGGCAGCGATAAAGATGTCTATCAGCCGCAGGCTTATTTTATTCTGGGCAAGGTTATTTACGCGGCCGCAGGCATCGGCGGGTACTATACGGATGGCAAATTAGCCGACAAGCCCTTCTACGCATTCCGCGCCGGTTTGGATATCCCGCTGTTACCCATCCTGCACTTGGACATTAACGCCAATTACCGTTTTGAAAATTGGAATGACATCAACACCGACGGCACGCGCATTGATACTGACACCATCACACTCGGCGCCGCCGCGCGGCTGGCATTCTGATTTTTACACTAGGCACAAGGAATTAGGCGGCCGCCGCACATGATTCATACGCCCAATATGGGCGCCTGGCCTGCAGCATCTTTTTGCAGGCCAGGCCCCCGATCAGGCAAGATTTGAATGCATCCAGTAATTGGGGTTCAAAGCCATACTATGCCAGCCACATTGATCCAGGCGCCCGCCAACGTTCGCGCCGCAGGCAACAGGCCCAAAGTTATTGATGAATTCATCGGGCGCGTCAGCTCTAAAACCGAGGCCGTCAGCATCGCCCGCATGCGCAGTCCCGGCGGTTGGATCGAGCCGGGCCAGACACCGGAATTTGACGAATACACGATTGTTTTCAAAGGCCACCTGCGGGTCAAGACACGCTCCGGCACCATTGATGTCAAGGCCGGCCAAGCCGTGATCGTGCGGCGCGGGGAATGGGTTCAATACAGTACGCCGGCTGCGGAGGGCGCGGAATACATGGCCGTATGCCTGCCGGCTTTTTCCCCGGATATTGTGCACCGGGACGCGGAAGAAAGCACGTTGAGCGTGGAGCGTAAAGCGTGAAGCGAACGGCGGAGCGACGACAGATGACGGCCTGCCCACCGTAGCACCAGGGGCGAAGGCGGGACAGCGGACGACAAATTATAGCCTTCAGTCTACAGCCTACGGCCCACAGTCTATCTTCCGCATTTCCCGAAGCCACTCGATCCAGGCGGATATGCCTTGTCCGGTTTGAGCCGAAACCTGGAAGACGGGCGTGGAGGCGTTGACCTGACGCAAGTAAGCGCGGCAGGCCTTCAGATTAAACGGCAGGTGCGGCAATAAATCCATTTTAGTCAGCGCCACGGCTTTGGCTTCCCGGAAGAGTGTTGGATATTTTACCGGTTTATCTTCGCCTTCCGCCACGCTTAAGATCGCCACCTTGGCGTGTTCACCAATATCAAATTCCGCCGGGCAGACTAAGTTACCAACATTTTCAACCACTACGAGATCCAGCTGCCGGAGTGGCAAATCGCGCAGCGCATAATGCACCAGCTTGGCCTCCAGGTGACAGGCGCCGTCAGTCAACAGCTGGCTGACCCGGCAACCCAGCCGGGCCAGGCGCTCGGCATCATGCGTAGTTTCGACGTCACCCTCCAGCACAGCGAACCGGCAGGTTTTTGCGAGCGCGCGCACGGTTTTTTCCAACAGGCGGGTTTTACCCGCACCTGGGGAGCCGATCAGGTTGAGCATGATCACGTGGTGTTTTTTTAGCAAGACGCGCGTGCGCTTGGCCCACTGGTCGTTGGCGCCCATCAGATTCCGATAGATTTTAATGTTAAGCTTAGCCATCCTTTTCCACCTCGATGCTTTCCAGATATAGCTCCCGCCCCCCTGTAATTTCAATATCGCCGGCATTACATTTTCCGCAAGCAAACATCGAACCCTTGATTTTGCCGCGCCAATGACAACACTGACATTCGGCCATGACCGACGCACGGCGGATGCTCAAGCGCGACCCGGCCGCCAGCGTTTCCTTGGTCAATATCTTGTAAGCCTGGGTCAGACTAGCAGGCACAATTTGATGCAGGTGGCCGGCCACAATCCGGGCACGGACCAGGCGCGCGGGCTGAACTTTTTTCAACTCTGCCAGCACGGATCGCACAATCGTTTGGGCTATCGCAAACTCATGCATAGGTGGCACTATACAAATGAGGCCAAAACCCACAACCTAAAAATTAGCCGCCATTGGCCGCTAAAAGAAGTCCAAGGCAATCTATCAAGCATGATTTGAAGCAATAAAAATTCAAATTTCATGGGTATCCGCGTTTATTTATGTCCATTAGCGGCGAGCTGCTTGCTGGGCACGGCCATTGCGCTTGAACATGGCGCTATTTGCCGGGCCTTGCAAGCATGCCGGCAGCGCCCGTGCGGATCAGGTTGCTGAACAAGAGCATTACAAAAGCCACGCCGGCCGCCGCGACGAACACCGAAGCGTGCCCGTATTTCATCCACATCAGCCCGCCCAAGGCCGGCACGGACATGGAAACGACGTGATTGATGCTGACCCCCAGCGAGAGTGAGGGCGCTATATCTTCGGGCTTGAGCGCGATTTTGGCAAGGTAAGTATCGCGCGCTATATTGGTCCCGAAAAGCAGGAGATCACCCACAAAACACGCATAGAGCAAGCCCAACGCCAGCATGTGACTGCCAATCAGGTGCGCATAACCGTAGCCGATACACACTCCAAAAACCAGCGCGGAATCAACCATCAGGACCCAGCGCTCGCCGAACCGGTCAATAGCCCGGCCAAGCGCCGGTTGGAAGATAACACCCAGCACGCCGGCCACCATCCAGAGCTGGGCAAAAATATAAGCCGGCTGGTGAAATATTTTAATCAGCACCCAGGGACCGAAAGTAATAAAAATCTGTTTGCGCGCGCCGAACAAGAAGGCCAGCGTGTAATATAGCCAATACTGACGCCGGAACACGAATTTTGGTCTTTGCAGCCGGGCATTCGGCATCTCCATGGCGAGCAGGAAAAAAGCGGCGAGCAAGGCCACTACGCCTCCAATAATAAACATGGCGCGGTATCCGGCGCTGATGTATTTCATCAGGATCCATACAACGGCGCAGCCCATAATGCTGGCCGCAATTCCAACCCCCTGGATCTGACCCAGGCGCCGCCCCTTGTGTGCGACATGGGCCAATTCCATGCCGATGGATGAGCGCACCGGCATCATCATGTGCATTCCCGTGCTCCAGACAAACATAAAGACCAGCATGACCGTCCAGGAAGCGCCCCAGAACGCAAGGCCCAGCATGCCCACCCCGATGCAAAGCGCAGAAAACACGGCAATTCGTGTTTCACTGAGAAAAAAAAGCGCCCCGGCAAAAAGGGCCGTCAGGAGACCCGGCAGTTCCCGCGGAAATTCCAGCAATCCGCGCGCGCGGGCGTCCAGGTCAAAGGTGTCGCTTAAAAAATTATTAAATATGCTTTCCCCAATACCGCCGGTCATGCTCAAAAGCGCAATCCCCGCCAGGAAAAGTTTCAGTTGTGGATTCATCTGCCGCAGGCGCACAAGTAATTGATTAAACATTTTCATGGGCGCTATTTTCCTGGCGCATAAAGCTGGCAGACTGCGCGGGACTTTATAAAGGCACGCTGTGCTTTGAGCCACATTTTGCGGATTTGCCCCGGCGCGACACCAGCCTGCAATGCCAGGCGGACGGCATCGGTACCATGGAGTTTATCGAAAAAATCTTCGCGTGCGCCGGCATGTTTCCAAACTCGGCGGATTCCGTACATTGCCTGTAGACAGGCCAGAATTGAAATGCCGGTGTAAACTGGCAAGAATTTATTAGGATTGGTTACCGCAAGGCGGATGCCATCAAACACGGTGCCCGCCGTCGTGGTTTTATAAGGGTGCGTGTAAAACGTCACGCCCGGCAGGCGCTGCGCATTCAACCGCGCACATACTGGAACGCTCTGCAGCCACGGGGCGGCAAAAACCTGGAAAGCCAGGTTGGATGCACGCCCATTGTTAATGCCCGGCAGGGCCTCGCTAAACACGGTGGCTAGATAACACTGCCCGGCCTCCCAGGCACGGATGCCGGGCGAGGGCGCAATCCAGGGCGGCCAATCCGCGCCGCGCGCCGCCGTGCGCACATATCCCTGCATTCGCGCAATTTGGAGTGACACATTCAGCCCCAGATCGGCTTTCAGCCAAAGTGCCATCTCGCCGGGCGTCATGCCAAAGTGCATGGGCGCGCGCACGCCGGCCACAAAACTTTCAAAGGCAGGCGCAAGCATCGGGCCATCCACAACCTGCGGTAAGGGAATGGGGCGATCGGCGATCACAACCGCCTTTCCCATTGCGGCAGCCTGCTCCAATACATAACGCAGTGTGGTAACAAACGTATAACAGCGTGCGCCGAGATCCTGAAGATCAACAACAACCACATCCAGGTTCTTAAACATGGCCGGGGTTGGCCGGCGCGTCACACCATACAGGGAATAGACCGGAATCCCCCAATCTGCATGCCGCTGATGGCATAATCTCTGACCGGCATCGCCAAAGCCGAAAAAACCATGCTCCGGCCCGAACAAAGCGCATAAATGCAAGGAACGGCCCCGCACCGGCACCCGCTCCCGCCATAGCCGCTCGGCCGACGTCATGCCACCGGCATCAACAGCGGCTAGGTGACTTACCAATCCGATGCGTTTACCTTCCAGCCAATGCCGGCGCCTGATCAGTAGCACATCAATGCCAGGGAGAAAATGCATATTAACCGCTCAATATTAAGTAGCCCGCAGACCACAGCCATCATCCAGCATAAAAGCCGACAGCTGGCAAACTGGTCAACACCGAGGCACCGCCCCGGCGTAGCCTGAACCCGCAGGGCTTACCTCACCCTGCGTTCCAACTTCTGAATGCCGGCGCATTGGTATGATTGAATATTGCATCACATCCGTTCAGCGCAGTTGGGTGGGCTGGCCGGCGCCATTGTCTTAGCGCTGACCGGCGCGCAATATTCAGGCAGTTACCATGTTTAATTTCGGCTGGTTCCACATCAGGGACGGATCCGAAATGCATTGGTCTTACGTTCGGTAAAACGGTAAATGGTTTCGTTGGCCTTAGCTTTGCCGAGCTCCTCGCGTGCGACCCGCTCCACATACTGCGCATCCGACAAAAACCGGTCCTGCTGTGACTGCAGTTGCCTGACCATGTTTTCTTTGGCACTGTTTTCCGCTTCCAGTGCGGCCAGTGTGTGCTGGCGTTCCCGATTTTGGCGAATCTTGG